>NZ_JAUBTT010000009.1:70656-79860 GCF_036705125.1 Microcoleus sp. B7-D4 | reverse complement strand
GGGGCGGCACGGGGGCACCGCCCCTACGGTAAAATCGAATTGAGATCATAATTGAATTATCATGAAGTACGACGCTGCTAAACATCATCGGCGTTCTATTCGCCTTAAGGGATATGATTATTCTCAAGCCGGAGCTTATTTTGTCACTATCTGCATTAATGATGGTTTACATACATTAGGAGAAATCCGCAATAGCCAAATATATTTGAGCGAACCAGGGGTGATGGTGCAAACTGTGTGGAATGAATTGCCATTGCATTATCCAGGTGTAGAAGTGGAGGCTTTTGTGTTAATGCCAGATCACTTTCACGGAATTATTATTTTGACGCCAGACAATATTTCTGGCGATAACCCTCAGAAACCCATGACATTGCCAGATGTGGTTCACCGCTTCAAATCGCTGACAACTGCTAAATACCGGCATGGTGTTGCGAATTTAGGTTGGACACCTTTCCCCAAAAAATTTTGGCAGCGTAACTATCACGAACACATTATTCGCGATGAGGAATCTTGCGAAAAAATTCGTGAATATATCCTCAACAATCCAATCGCTTGGGAAGATGAGCCTTTGCATCTAGAAAAATACCACCCCCAACCGGATATGTAGGGGCGGTGCCCCCGTGCCCGCCCCATCTGGATGTAAGGGCAACCACAGAGCGATCGCTCTTTTTGAATTAAGGGCGATCGCTCTTTTTGAAACCCAGATGAAAACTGACACGAAAAAGCCGATCGCTATTGCTAAAATAAAATTTAACGACAGTTTATTTCTCACCAGATTATGACTATCATTGAACAGATTTACGCGATCGTCAAAATTCTTCCCGAAAACCAAGCTAGCGAAATTCTCACTTTCGCTGAGTTGATTCGTGCCAAGTACCTGAATGAGAACCAATCCACCGACACAGTAGGTTCTTTAACTCCTTCGACAGAATTGGTTTATTCCCTAGCTGGAACATGGGCCGAAGACTTTCCTACTCTGGAACAGATTCGTGCGGAGTCGGGGGAAGACATCTTGCGGGAGAGCTTTTAGATGTACATTTTGGATACAAATACATTAATTTACTATTTCAAAGGACAAGGAGAAGTTGCCCAAAACATTCTGCCATAGTAAAAACAGCTTTATGGTGGAAAGTAGCGATAAATATCTTTCCGGTGAAGCACCCTGGCAAAAGTAACAGTTTCGCCATCAAAATAAAAACCTATTCGATAGTCTCCAACCCGAAGCCGATACGCATTATCATCACCTTTCAATTTTTTTAAGTTAACAATTGTTTGTAAATCATTACTATTGGGAATTTCCGCAAAAGCAAAATCCTTGATTTGCTCAAACACAGGCGTACTTTTAAGAGCTTTTAAATCTTTCAAAAAACTGGGTAGATATTCGACTTTCATTCACTTTCCAGTTCTGCAAGTGCTTGCTCTAAATTTAACGGGTTTTCATTTTTTACTTCGCGCATAGCCTGGAGAAGTCCTTTATCTTCGATCGCTTCTAGGAAATACTGATAGTCGGTATAATCTAGAATAACTTGACTAATGTTGCCTTCGGCATCGAATATCAATTCTTTAGCCAGTGGATAGTCTTCTATTTTCATACACTTTTATGGTGAGATGAGTTATGAGGGAATGATGCTTCTATTTTAACAGCGATATCTCAGAACCCGATGAAGTGCGATCGGGTATGTTGGTTATTGGGTCTAATAAAATTTGTCCGGCTTCGTTGACGAGAACGCGATACTCTGTTGACTTGGGTTCGAGGTTTAAACTGATGCGTCCTTGTGAATCTGAGCTGATTAAGTTTTTCCGAATCCAAAACATATCTTTCAGCTATTATAAAGTTGGGTAAAACTCGGTTGGTTGAGTTTTACTTAATTATAACAAATTAGATGTTGTTTGTCTATTCGGATTTTAAGGGCGATCGCACTTTTTGTCGTAAGGGCGATTCCCTTCGGGATAGCTTCGCTTCACGCTCTTTTTTGAACCACAGACGAGCGCTGGTTTTTGTCAATTTTGCAGAATGTATTGACTGATAATATTTTTGAGTTCTTGAGGAGCTTCTTTGGCAATCGCCGCTCCTAAATCGGGACGCACAACCCACCACCAAACCAGTTGTTCTAAACGATCGGGAGGATTTTCATTAGGACACAATTCGATCGTACTTTCATTGACACCAATAATGTTAGCACAAAGGTCATTAGCAATGCTAACACGAGCGTCTAGATTTTCAAACTGTACGATGTCTTGCCAGCTAATTTCATTGGGAATAGAATTGAGGATTGATTGGATATCTAGAGTCAGCATTAAACTGTTCCTCCGAAAGCTATAATAACTCTAATGCCAAAGTCTTGTTGTTCTGCAAAAGATTGAGTGCTGAGCCACCCTCTCACGGTTAGAGTATTCGTACCTGTTAATTAAGGTTGGACGGAGTTGTAGAAATTGGTAATTTCCTGATGAATTGACCCAGTACCGTGTTCTAGCCGGACGAGATTGCCTGTATTGTGTATTGCTTCTGCCCCGAATCTCTGTAAATTTGATGTTGTTTGCCCAACTATATGATGCCACGCTAACCCCGCTCCTGCCACCCCGATCGTTCTTTTAAATTCACCCAAAGTTTGAAAGCCTTGTCCGGGTGTTATGGGTGAGATGACAGTCCTTGATTCTAGTTCTCTAGCTAGTCGTCTCGCTATTTCTCGTCGAGTTTCGTCGGTCATTTATGCGAGTTAGCTTTCACTGCTGTGATTTAATTTTACGATGGTTTATCACGCTTAAATCCCGATCGGCATATTCAGAAAAGTCACCCAAATCATGTACTTCACCTTTAGCTGCTTGCGCGAGGCCGCACTTAACGGCGGCTAATGCTTGGGGGTTTTGCCACAACCACTGTTCGCGATCGGGTATGTTGGTTATTGGGTCTAATAAAATTTGTCCGGCTTCGTTGACGAGAACGCGATACTCTGTTGACTTGGGTTCGAGGTTTAAACTGAGGTGTCCTTGTGGATCTGTGCTGATTAAGTTTTTCAGAATCCAAAACATATCTTTCAGCTATTATAAAGTTGGGTAAAACTCGGTTGGTTGAGTTTTACTCAATTATAACAAATTAGATGTTGTTTGTCTATTCTGATTTTAAGGGCGATTCCCTTCGGGATAGCTTCGCACGCGCGTACTTTTTGTGTTAAGGGCGATCGCTCTTTTTAGCAACCGCAGATGAACGGGAATGGATGGGGAAGGAAGAAAGGGCGATCGCTATTATTCCAAATTCCAAGCGAGCGAGCTTGTAAAAATCTCTGTTTTGGCTATAATAGTATTATTTTTGAATCATACCTAATAAAAAATCATGACAACAACAGTAAGCGTAGAACACATTGAAATGACACCGGGAGTACGAGGCGGGAAACCCCGGATTGCTGGGACGAGAATCGCCGTACAAGACGTGATGGTGATGCACCTAAAAATGGGTTATTCTATTTTAGAAATTGCCACTAAGTACGATGTGCTTGTAGCAGCAGTTTATGACGCTATGGCTTATTATTACGATCATCGTGAAGCAATTGATAGAGAAATGGCAGAAGATGATGCTTTTGTAGATGAATTTATGCGTCAAAATCCAGGTAGGTTACAAACAAAAATCAAGGAATTAAAAGGTGAGCCGGCGAATTAGGTTTCATTTAGATGAGCATATCGATCGGGACATTGCTAGGGCGTTACGTCTCTATGGTATTGATGTGACGACAACGGTAGAAGCAGGATTAAGGACTAAGATGGATGAGCAGCAGTGGTTGTTTATTCAACAGCAGCAGCGAGTGCTTGTCACTCAGGATCGAGATTTTCTAGTTATGGCTGGTATGAGCAAGGATCATCCTGGTGTGGCTTATTTTAAATAGGGGAGTCGTTCGATCGGACAAGTAATAGAAATGTTGATTTTGCTATATGAAATTTACACACCGGAAGATATGGTCGGAATGGTAGAGTATTTGTGAGGGCGAAGGGCGATCGCACTTTTTTGAACCGAAGATGAAGGCGGATGAACGGGGAGGGATTAAGGGCGATCGCCGCCGCCCGTCGCCGACTTAGACCCCTGTAGAATGAGCCATAATAGACAAAGCCGCAACCCTTGTAGCCCGATCGATTAACCAGCAACCATCAGAGAGTTTGATTTATGCTAATTCAGAAAATCGTTCAAGAATTACAAGACATCCCCGAAGACAAACTCGCAGAAATCTATGATTTGATTCACTATTTTCGCCTCGGATTAGGACGGGAACAGCCACAGCCCCGCACCCCTGGTTTACTGACGGGAGAACTCGGTGATGGTTTTTTTGAACCCCTACCAGAAGAGGAACTGGAAAAATGGGAATAAGCTACCTTATCGACACCCATATCCTGCTGTGGTGGCTCTTTGATGACCCCAAACTCAATGCCCAATGCCGCGAGATCGTTCGCAACCCCGATTTTAATATCATTGTTAGCACTGTTTCCGCTTGGGAAATAGCCACCAAATATCGCATCGGTAAACTTCCCGAAGCCAAACAGATTGTGGAGGAATATTCGCAAATCCTCCACCGAGCCAAATTTATCGAACTAGCTATAACTTCAGCTCATGCCCTCCGCGCTGGCCGCCTGCCCATTGCCCACCGTGACCCCTTTGACCGGATGATTATGGCACAAGCTGAACTCGAAAATTTGCCGGTTATTACCTACGACACAGGCTTTCACACGGGGCTAATTCAAGTTATCCCCACCGTCGAATCAAGAGCATGAGTATGGGAAGGGCGATCGCGCTTTTTGTGTTAAGGGCGATCGACCTTTTTAGCAACCGCAGATAAACGGGGATGGATGGGGAGGAATTAAGGGCGATCGGACTTCTTAATATTGCTGTGACGAACTATGGGGTAACTTTCCTACAGCGTCATCCTATCTGAGTGATTGGATCGTTCAGAGGAATAGTAAATAAGGCATTTTTCACAAGATCTGGCTGCGTGTTGATGACTACACCAAAGATATTTGTATAGACACCTATAATTTCGTTGTTTTCTGTGTACTGAATAATGGTGTCAGCAATACCATCTTGATTGACATCAGTAGGAGTAAAGGTGAGAATATCTATAGGTACGCCTCCATTGATGCCAATTAGATCGCCTTCACTCGCATTGAAGTCAAGTAACCAATCAGCATTAGCCGGATTGGTTTCTTCTGTACCTGTGTCTGTTCTCAGGATAAAAACATCTGTTCCACCTCCACCAGTTAGCCGATCCGTTCCCTTTTCACCGATTAAAATATCGTCTCCGTCATTGCCAAAAATTTCATCATTGTTTTGTCCACCCCGCACTAAATCATTGCCAGGGCCTCCTGAGATGAAATCATCACCTTCATTGCCGTTGAGAATGTCGTTGCCATCGTCACCTAAAATACGATCGCTTCCTTTTCCGCCTCGCAGGTAATCATTGCCAATAGCCCCTTCGATAGTATCAGCACCTCTGGCTGCGAATACTACATCAGTTACGGGCGATCCTAAGATTTTCTCATTGTTATCAGCACCTAGCACACCCCCCGGATTTTCAGCCATTATTGCTTGAGTAATCTGAAATGTAGTTCCTGTATCTGTTGGGGAATTGACTTGACTGGCACTTCTTATTGTTCTTGGAGCACCTATTAGAACATCTACTACAGCCCCTGCCAATGGGTAAACTAGATCTCTCAAAATTCCATTTTTTGCATCAGCAATTGTGTTTCTAAAGCCCTTAACAGCCTCTTTAATATCATTGCTAAATTGACGTAGCGTCTCTTGATCTTGAGTAAAAATAGTCACTGGTACGATTTTACCAAATAAATCAGCGGTAGCTGTGCTATTCTCCGGTGAATCAAACTGTCCTACAGGTTCTCCATTTGAAGCAAACCCATATAGATCGAGGGTATATTCAGCACCCGCAACTTTAATTCTCTCTTCGGATAAACCTGCACCTGAAAAAGTTAGGCGATCGGCATCCAGAACCGCATCACCAGTTGTGTTATTTGTTGCTTGATTGTTGATTGCAAAATTAAACGTCTGGGGACTATTTTCGGGTTGGGTTATCGCAAGATTAATATTGAGACTTGTATCTATTGATCTGGGTGAATCTTCGGCATTTACTCCATTCCGATAAGTCAATTTACCAAGATCAAAAAGAATGTCTGTTCCTGTACTAAAAGGTTTACCATCAAACTGGACAAAACTTACAAATTCCGGTGTTCCTAAACTGAATTTATTGCTGCCACCTCCAAAAGTCCCAGTCGTCGAGCCTGTAAAAGTTGGTTTGGTAGTATCAATATCGATACTACCTTTTTCTGAAGAGCGCAACCGATTTAAATCGAATTGAGTCCCATTTTTTTGAGGAAAAGAGGCTCCCTTTCTTAATTCTGTGTCTATTTTGTGAGCGTAACCATGACTATCATTAAGAGGAATCTTTCCACCGGGTTGAATTAGTTCATTCTTGTTGATATAAATGTCCTTTGTTCCTATGGAATCTTGGTATCCTAATTTACTGGTATGAAGCGCAATTACTTGTTTAGCATCAGTAGGGTCTAGGCGATCGCTTGGAGGAACTGGTTCTTCAACCACATCAGTTCCCGCTCCTCCTTCAATCGGTCTAGCCCTGATTCCAAAACTAGGTCCAGCAGGATCTAAACCCGTAATGAGATTTATCTGATTACCTGTTAGTTCTCGATACTTAGCACCAGCAGAACCAGCGATATGACCCCCTAAACTGTGACCAATTAGTTCGGTTTTATTAGGGTTAACACCAATATTTTTCAGATACTCACCGAGCTTTTGACCTGCTTCTTTCGTATTTGCAGCAGCTTTTGAGTAATCAGTCTTAGCACCACTTTCCCAATCCGTCACGACAATATTTGCGTTAGGATCTTGCTCTCGGATGGCTTGAGCTTTTTCTGCTACCCAGTCAGCAGGCGTAAAATTATTCTTTGCGTTACCACCAGTATTATTCCATCCATGAGTTATTACATAAGTATTCTGGTTTGGATCAATCGGTCGTGACTGCTGGAAACCGTTATTACCCCATGTATTAAAGTTAATCTCTCCAAAACTAGCCTGTACCATGATTCAAACTCCTTGTGAATGTCAATATTGAACTAAGCTATTGAAAAAATTTATAACTAAATTGGATCGATCTTTCACTCATCCCTTACAGGGGAAACAGTATAAATAACAACTCTTTACCCAAGAATTTAGAAACCGATACCTAACTGCAAGGCAAATGCTTACTCACCTTGGCTTCACCCCGATCTGTAGCCTCAAGCCAAGCTCATCCTCTGACAATAATCCATAATCCCTGCTCTGTATCGGCTAAACGGCTCACCATTTGGTTCAACATAAAAAGCTCATTTGGCTCATTTGGTTCATTTGGCTCACCAAATCTGGTAAAATTGGCTCAAGGAAAAATAGTAATGTGTAAATAGCAATGGCAGGCTTGCTCAGAGCATCCGAAGAAGGGCTAAAAATCATTGACATGGTAAGACGCAATCTCGGATGGAATAAAAGTGAGGATACCTGGTGCAAAGCCGCTCTAACTTCAAAAGCCACTTTAAGGAGGTTTTGGGCGCAAAACCGAATTCGACGCGAAACATTTATCGATATTTGCAAAGTTGTAGGAATCAATAACTGGGAAGATATTATCGAGCGCAATGATATCAAGAAAACAGAATTACTTTTAGCTGCCGCGATCGCAGATATCCCCCTAGACAACCAAACCGATCGCACATTCCCCCTCCCAGAAAACTTACCCCCCGTCAGAAATTGGGTACAGCGCACCAAAGAAATCGACATCTTAAAAACCCTAATCACTCCTCCCCCCCTTACCAATGAATCGCCCACTCTTGCTCCCCCCCTTACCAAGGGGGGGCTGGGGGGGGTTCCAATCGCCATCTCAATTGTCGGATTACCAGGAATCGGAAAAACCAGCCTCGTCAGCCAACTAATTCGCCAACTCCACACAGAAAAAACCCCCTTCACCTGCGCCGCTTGGCAATCCTTGCAATCTGCAACAGGCAAAGCACCCCCCTTCGATCGCACAATTGACTCCCTGCTATTCACCCTATCCAACGGCGACATTACCGCAGCCGTCAATCCTCAAAGTGACTGTGGCAAAAAAACCGAAAATCTGCTCAAAATCCTCAGAGAAAAACCTTGCTTACTCGTTTTCGATCGCGCCGACACACTTTTGAAAGCAGGAGAGGCAAAAGCGGCTGGTTATTTCGCAGAGGATTGTGCAGAATATGCTTGGTTATTCAAACAACTATTAGAAACAGAACATCAAAGCAAAATTATTTTCACCAGTCGCGAAAGCTTAGCCGAATTGCCGTCAACAGTCACCCGCGAAATCCAGCTAAACGGATTGGATAAAGATGCCGCAGTTGCCCTATTGCAATCTTTTAATCTGACTGCAAATCCAGAAGAATTAGCCGAAATGTGCGATCGCTATTGTGGACATCCCAAAGCCTTACAACTCGTCGCAGCCTTGATTCGAGACGATACCGAGTTTCAGGGAAATGTCGGGATTTTTCTGCACCAGAGAGACTGGTTGCTGATTCGAGATATTGAAAGAGCGATCGATGAAATGATAGCGCGTCTGGGCGACGGCGAGCAAACTTGTCTCAGCCGAATTTCTGTCTATCAAACCTCAGAATATCCCCTATCTTTGGCAGGAATTAGCGCTCAAATGCCAGAAGTTAGCAAGTATGAACTTAAAGAAAATATTATTCAGGCACTGAAGCGCCGACAATTGCTATATTACGATCGCCACCTCAAATCCTATCACTTGCATCCGCTAGTCCGAGAAAAGGGCGAGTACCTGCTAAATCAAAACGCTGAAAATCTCCGTACCGCCCACAGCCAAGCCTATAATTATTATATCAGCATTCCCCTCAAACCTAAATCAGAATGGCAAGATATCGAGGATATTAAGCCCCTAATCAGAGCGCACTATCATGCTTCTCAAGCACAAGATTTAGATGCCGGAAATGCGATTATTTCAGAAGTTTATGAGTATTTGCGGCAGTGGAATTGTGCAGAGTTAGTATGTGCAAATCTACCGTTGCCATTGTTAACGGAAGTAAAAAACATAACTCTGTAGGGGCTGGTTCACCGACAATAATTGCCAAAAACCCACAATCTTATAAACCCGCCCCCGCGCCACCATCAATCCCAATCTACCT
>NZ_JAUBTT010000009.1:57971-70556 GCF_036705125.1 Microcoleus sp. B7-D4 | reverse complement strand
CAGAAGGTGAGATTAAACTGATATATTGCACCATTTTCAATAACTCTGTAGGGGCGGGTTCACCGACAATAATTGCCCAAAACCCACAATTTCATAAACCCGCCCCCACACCACCATCAATCCCAATCTACCTCTTTCAAAATAACTATAAAAACCTGGAGAGGGCGGGTTTATTTAACCTGTCTGCACCGTTAAATCTGTTGGTGAACCCGCCCCTACAGGAGCCATGACAATGGCGCAGAATGTGAGATTAAACTGATATCTTTCACTATTATTAATAACTTTGTAGGGGCGGGTTCACCGACAATAATTGCCCAAAACCCACAATCTCGTAAACCCGCCCCCGCGCCACCATCAATCCCAATCTACCTCTTTTAAGATACTTCAACCACTAGAATAAATCCCTCTTTCTTGCAGTTGCTGCATAAAAAAATCTTCCAAACTAGGCTTAGCCAAATTCATCCCAATTAGCTGCCCTCCCGTACCGCTCAGACTAGAAATAAACTCCTTCGGAGTGCCCTGCAAATGGCCGTACCACAAATCATCATCAACTTCCATATCCGGTATCCATTTTTTCAGGATATTCAAGTGTCCGCCCCTACCTTCAACCCGGTAAGTTTCAGTATTGCCGAGGAGTTCGTCGATCGCACCAATGCAAATTAACTCACCCTTCGCCAAAATTGCCACTCGATCGCAAATCTTCTCCACATCAGACAATATATGCGAATTAAAAAAAATCGTTTTTCCTTGATTTTTCAGCGATAAAATTATCTCCCGCATCTGATAGCGCCCCATCGGATCTAAACCCGACATCGGCTCATCTAAAAATACCACATCGGGATTGTTAATCAAAGCTTGAGCCATGCCGATCCGTTGCAGCATTCCCTTAGAATACTGGCGCAACTGTTTTTTAATTGCCGCCGATTGAGATAGCCCAACTAAATCTAGCAAATTCGGAATTCGCTGCCGCTGAATCGAGGGGGGAATTTGAAATAACCCCGCCGCAAATTGCAAGAATTCCCAGCCCGTGAGATAATCGTAAAAATAGGGATTTTCTGGCAAATAGCCGACTCGCTGCTTCACAGTGCGATCGCCCAAAGGCTTCCCCAACAGCAGCGCCCGGCCAGAAGTGGGGCGCACTATACCCAGCAAAGTTTTCAGCAGCGTAGTTTTCCCCGCTCCATTTTGCCCTAATAACCCAAAAGTTTCCCCCTCAGAGACAGTCAGAGTGCAATTTTTGAGCGATTCAATTTTTTCATTCATCCAGAAGCCGGTACGGTAGAACTTCCCCAGATTAAATGTTTCCACCACTGGGGTAGCTCTGGGCATCTCTATGGGATTTGGCGCATCTACAAGAGGTTCCATTTTTGTCACAGAAATAACTAGCACCTGATTATATTCTATTGCACAAGTTAAGTAATAATTGCTATTTTTAATGTTAAACTAATATTAGCTGTAGTTAAAATTTGCTAAATATGGATCGTTCAAAAATTATTGCTATTATCACTGGGGTGATTTCTATAGTTTTAGCAGTTGCCTACCTGCTGCTCGTCACCCTCCTTGACTTCCGAGGCGAAATGCTGCCCGCACCTCAAAGTCAGTTGCCAGTCTCCATGCCACTTCAGCAATTAGGCACTACTAACCCGACTTTGCGACTACATTAGTTATTGGTTATTGGTTATTGGTTATTAATCCTTGCAATAACAACCAACAACTAACAACCAACAACTGCCAACTAACTAATAGACATGAATTGCTTTCATCATGTGATATGCAACTAGCAACTGCGTCAAAGCTAGCGGGTAACTTTGCAAAACTTCGCCCGTTGTGCCGATAAGTTTGCCAATTTCCGGGTTGCCTTGGGCGGAGCAAAATCCCCGCAGGTGTGGCAACTCGCTACACAACATCATTTCCAGTTCGTTTACTTGCTCGCTGGTAGCGTGGGAGTCTACTTCCAAAACGTCAACAGGTTTGCCCATATCCCGATCGAGTCCCAAGCGAATTGCAGGTTTAAAACTCTCGCTGCCTCGACCTAAAATTTCAGTAAAATCAGGGTGAGGAATTGTAGGTCTGAGCACTAAACGGACGCTCAAATTCGATTCATTGTCCGCTTCGGGCGGGTAAAAACTAACTACAACATCGGCCGATTTGCGCTGAGGACGAATGAAGTCTTCAGAGTCCGGTTCCCGTTTTTTTATTTCTGCAAGCACCTGTTCTTCAGTATAACCGCGCTTCATGACATCGCGCTTAACTTTCCACTGACTTCGCAACTCTTCGGGAGGAGCAAGATACACTTTTACGTCGTAAGAATCGCGGATTGTTCGGGTTGCGTAACCCAGCAAACCTTCAACTATGACAAATTTGCTGGGCTTGATGTATTCCGGTGGGTCGAATGTACCTGTGGTGTGGTTGTAGATGGGTTTGAGAATTGCTTGTCCGGTACGCAGCAGGCTGAGATGCTGCTGCATGATGTCGAGGTAATTGCAGTCGGGATGCAATGCTGTGATTCCGATTTCTGCCCGCTGCTTTCTGTCGTAGCGATGATAGTCGTCAGTGCAAATCACAGTGACATTTTCTGGCCCCAATACTTGGGCAATTCCCCGCGTCAGGGTGGTTTTGCCCGCTGCGCTGTCTCCGACAATACCGAGAATAATTGGTCGATCGCTCATTGTTTTTACCCGGACGCACAATAGCAAATTTTGTTGTCAATCTTACATCTTATCAAAGTTGTGTTCGATCCGATCGCTCGGTTCGACCGAAAGCATCCAGGATACAAGCCCCCGGATTCATCTGTGGAGAAATAAAAAACCTGTATCCGATAAAGGAGCCCCCGAATTTATCCGTGGGGTCAATGCTTCAAATCTAAAATCTACAATCTAAAATCTAAAATCGATTGACTTGATCCCCCCCGGAGTCTCCCCAATCTGTAAAATTATTGTTATATTTCTTAATATAATGCGGCACCGGAGACTCAGGGAGCATCTGATTAAAAAATCACGCCCATTTCTCAACCGCCCAAGATGTCGATCGTACTTTTGAATCCAACTCTTGTCAGAATTTCGCGCAAATTATCCCTGCAAAGTGTCCGGGTAGTCTCTTTTGTCTTTTGTAGTGCAAATTGCAGCGGTGGGGCTTGTGGGATATTTTTGGTTTCAAAACCAGCCAGCAAGCAGTGCATCAATTCGCCAGTCCATCAATCGACGCCCAGGGCGATCGAATTTATCCGCAATATGAAGTTTTAGCCCCAGCTTTCGCTGTTTTGACAAATTAGTATAATAAATGTGAGTTCAGGAGGCAATCATGCCCTCAGAAACCTGTTTTTTTTCCTTTTGCTTGCCTTCGGCAATGCGTTTTTCTGTGAAAAAAAATAGGTTTGGACGCACCCGTGCGTAATTTATAAATTTAAACAAATCTTAATTTTATTAAGCTTAACTAAGCCCGGAGCAAGCCGATGAATCAACCATATTCAGAAAAATTAAAGGGCCGTGTTTTAATTGTGGATGACAGTCTTAACAACTTATTGTTACTGGAGCTGATCTTATCCAGGAAAGGCTATAAAGTAGAAGCTGCATCTAGCGGTCAACTGGCACTCGATGCTGTGGATTTGGCTCAGCCTGACTTGATTTTGCTGGATATTATGATGCCCGATATGGATGGCTATGAAGTTTGCAGTCGCTTGAAAGCGAGCGATCGCACTCGTGGCATTCCCATTATTTTTCTGAGTGCTGTGGTACAAGCTTCTGAGAAGGTGAAAGCCTTTAATGCTGGCGGGGCGGACTACATTACTAAACCTTTTCAAACCGTAGAGGTAATCGCTAGGGTAGAAAATCAATTGCGGCTGCGGGAACTAGAGTTGCAACTGAGGGAGAACAATCTGATGTTGCAGCAGGAAATCGCCTATCGGGAACAGGCAGAAAGGGAAACGCGGTTGCTTTTGGAAACAACCAAGTCTCAGAAAGAAAAAATTGAAGAATTGCTATTAAATATTTTGCCGAAACCGATTGCAGAGCGCTTGCAGGATGGGCAAAGCATAATTGCTGACAGCTTTTCGGATGTCAGTGTTTTATTCGCCGATTTGGTGGGATTTACGAATTTTGCATCTCAAAGAAGTGCGGCCGAAACTGTGAAAGTTCTCAATCAAATTTTTAGTCAATTTGATGAGTTATCGTTACGGCACGGTTTGGAGAAAATCAAAACTATGGGTGACGCTTACATGGTAGTTGGCGGTTTGCCCGAACCGCAGGAAAATCACGCTTCTGCCATTGCCCAAATGGCACTAGATATGCAAGCTGCTGTCGCTAGCTTCAATGTCCAAAACAATCAAAACTTTAGTCTCCGCATTGGGATAAATATTGGTGGGGTAGTGGCGGGAGTCATTGGTTTAACTAAATTTAGTTACGATTTGTGGGGGGATACAGTAAATGTTGCTCAGCGGATGGAATCAAGCGGTATTCCGGGGGAAATTCAGGTGACTTCTGCAGTTTACGATCGTTTAAAAGATAAATTTTTGTTTAAAAAGCGCGGTGCTGTTGAGATTAAAGGTAAAGGAGAAATGATGGTTTATTTGTTGGTGGGGCGAAATTAGTCAGTTGACAGTTGACAGTTGGTAGGGGCGGTGCCCCTGTGCCCGCCCTCTTAGTTGACAGTTGACAGTTGACAATGCCCAATTCCCAATTCCCCATTCCCAATTCCCCATTCCCAATTACCACTCATCGTTGCGTTTGTTGCTGTAAGTTTCCCAATCGTCTTGTTGCGGCGGCTGATACAAGGATTCTGGTTCTATTTCTGGTTCCAATTCCGCTGACATTTCTAATTCGGGTTCCGATTCCTGCTGATAAATGTTCAGAGGTTCGACAACGCGGGCGATCGCATCTTTGACAAATGCTTTGACAAACTCGTCTTTCCGATTTAACTGAAACTGCCTTTGCACGACTTCGGCAATGCCACCATCGCCCCAATCTTGGTCATGGCGGAAATATTCAATAAAACTTTTACCGGCAATTCTGGTTAAATAAGCCGCACTGACTGCTTGAATTGCTTTGCCAAGTACAAACCCGGCTACGCTTAACTGCAGCGCCCTTGACACTACTTGAATTACGCCTTCAACTATTCCCAAACTTGCTAGGGTTTTTGCTAGAGACAAGGCCAGTTCTTTCGCGCGATCGATGTTTAATTCGCAGCCGTAAATCTTAGCAATTTCTACTACCATTTGAGCGTTAACTGCTGCTGTCGCTAACAAATCCACAACTGGCAAAGGCGTTACAGCAATTACTCCGGCTCCGATCCACTGAAAGCGCTCTACTGCTTTATCAGCTTGCCGCCTTCTTTGAGCATCAATTAACTTGCGCGCTTGGTCTCCCAAGTGCTGAGATTGCAGCAAAATATTGTCCGCAATTAAGTCTTCGCCTTCGGCTCGCAAAATCGCAGCGACGCGCCGAATTAATGGCATAATATCCGGGTCTGGCTGAAAAATTGTGCCGTCTTCTAGTACAACTTTTTGCGGATTGGCGCTAATTGCTACTACATCCATTGCTGATACAAAACCTTTGACTCGCTGCCGCAGTCGATCGAGAATTTCATCTCTGTCGGTGTCGGGATAAAGGTCAACTTTATTAAAAACCACGATCGACCTTTTGCCAATTTCCGCCAAAGTCCGCAGCGGTTCGTACTCGGATTTGCGTAAATCGCCGTCCAAAACAAATAAGATCAAATCTGCCCTCGCCGCCAACTGCCTCGCCAATTCCTCTCTGTAAGTTCCCGCAACTCCCGCTTCCAAGATGCCTGGGGTATCGGTAATTGCTAATTCTCGATCGATTCCTTTCAATTTCAGAGTGTAAGTTTCCCCAACTTCGGTAGTTCCCATCGGCGCGCCCACCTGTCCCGCCATCCGCCCCACCAGCGCATTCACAGCGGAAGTTTTGCCCGCAGAACCGGTGCCGAAAACCACTACTCGAACGCTGCCACGAGCCATGCTAGCTTCAATTTCGCGGGCTCTCAACAGCAAAGCTTGCCGCGCTACTTCATCTTGAATGCGATCGACTTGTTGCCTGATTGCTTTGAGATTTTCCGAAGCTGCTTCACTTTTCACAACAGGAATCTTCGGAGTAATCGGCCGTTTTCCCTTAACTTTCTGAGGGCGTTGCAGCAGCCTAAAATAGTAAACCAGCGCAAAAATTAGCGTTCCCAAAAGTACAATTATCAGGAAAATTAGCAAATTAGCCAGCAGCGGAGAAGCAGACCACGCAACTTGACTGTAAAGCCCTGTTAAGGAACTCACCAGCCCAATAATCAGCCCCAGGGTGAGGCAGAAAGCAGCAATTAAGGTTAACAGGCGCGGCAAAGGCATGAGGGGAGTGGCAAATAAAAGGGTTATGCTGTAAACTACCCGACACTCATGCTTTGCATAGAGTGCGGGCTTTCAGTAGCCCTCAAGACAACTTCCTGCAAAGAGCAGGACATTATCTCGGAACCTCCGGGCAGGTTTACGATCTGCCCCAATGTAGCAATATTTCTTGCTCCATTCACATCGGCATCGCCAATCCATCCGCATCGCTCATTCAGGCACTCAAACCGCTTACCTTGGCGATTGCCAATCACCTTGCAACAGTGACAAGTTTTGGAGGTATAGCGCGGATCAACCAGTCTTACATCAACGCCAAATTTCACGCCTTTATAGGTCAGGAATTGGCGCAACTGGTAGAACGCCCAACTATTGCTGCGTCTCCGTTCTGTTTTAGACCGTGGCAGTTCATTGGTACGCTCTCTGATTCCGGTCAAGTCTTCCAGGGTAATAGCCTGATTTGATGTCTTGGCTTGCTGGATCAGTCGATAGCTGATGGTATGGTTCAGCCATGTCTGGAATCTCCGTTCTCGTCCACTCAACCGTTGCAAAATCTGTCTCGCCCTTCTACGAGTAGACCTTGTGCCTTTGGACGCTTGACGCTGTAACGAAGCCCGTACACGGCTATATCTGTCTCTGGCTTGTGTTACCTGTTTGCCACTGAATTTCTCTCCAGCAGATGTACAAGCAATGTCTGTGCGTCCCAAATCAACACCCAAGACATCATCAGTCTTTTGTTTCTCTGGTGGCTCAGACTCAAGCTGAATGTTCAGATAAAAGCTACCATCGTTGCGCTTTACCAAAGTTGCCGTTTTGGGGTCTTGTCCTTGCAGCAAGTGTTTTTGGTAATTACCAATGTGCAGCTTAAACTTTTCTCTGCCCTTGAGCATGGTCAAGCTGACCAACCAATCCGATTCGCCTCTATGTGAAAGTTCTCGCGTCGTAAGTGGCAGAAGTGGGGGCAAACTTCTTAACGGGCTTACCCTTTTGCTTTGCCGTTTTGCGATTAGCGCAAACTCTACGAATTGCGTGAATCGTCATTTGAGCAGACAGCCCAGAATGCGATCGCGCTTCCTTGTAAATCAAGGACTGAACAGCAATCTGATTCGTCAGCTTTTCGGGTGTATGGGTGTTCACGTACTCACAGCATTTTGCAAAGGCAGTCAGTACCGCATTCAGCTTTTCAACCTGCTGCTGCGATACTTCCAATTTGCAAGAGACTGTAAGAACTTGGGACATTTTCAATAAGTGAAGTTTTGCTGTTGTTATTGTAGCGTATTGGCAGCTTTCGGGGTTAAGAACTGCTCGATAATCTCTACCCATACCTGGACATTACTACCGTTTTTGTTCAGATATCAGACATAACTGTAACCATCTTTGCGATGGATGGCTTTACAGTAATCGAGCCTTACTGAAAACCGTTTTTTGTTGATAATGAACTCACCTCTTCCATCCGACATAGGGCAGACTCTAGTTGTAAATGTTCCTTGATACTTACCTTTCGGCACATCGGCTCGAACAATATCGCCAGTACAAAAGCCAAAAATTGGACGCAGCGGGCGATGCTTGACTGGATAGCCATATTTATCCGTTTGGCAGCGCTGCCTTCCACCAAAACCAGTTGCAGTGACATTGAGAATGCGCTCTGTTAAGACTTGCAGCGTTTGGGTGATACCCACACAAGCTGCATCCAGCCAGTGAGTTTTTTGCAATCCCAACCGAGTCCTGTTGTATTTGGTTTGTCCTCCTGTACCTGTTGTGACTGGCAAACCTGTTTTTTTGAGTTGATTAAACAATGCCCATCGGGTAGCATTAACGGCTGCTGCATCCAAACAAGGTCGCTTGGCTTGACCTAAGATCCGCTTTAGTAAATCGGGCTTTTTTGAGAGAAACTGCTCAATTAATTTGGTTCCTTTCTTGATGTTGCATTTCTCACAAGCTAAGCACAGATTAGAGATACGGTTGCTACCTCCTTTCGCTCTAGGGTGAATATGCTCGATCTGTAAAGGAACATTTTCAATCCCGCAATAAGCACAGTTTCTTTGCCACTTTTCTAATAAATACTCGCGGCTCTCGTACCCAAACAAAGTGCCTTGTTGGTATTCGCACCCGCTAATCTCTGGATTTTCTAGCGCTTGCGTGTCAAACTTAACTAACTCCTGTCTGATTTCACCAATAGGAGCAAATTTACACAGACGCTTGACCCAAGTTTCTGTGGTTAAAACCCGATGCCTTAAACTTGGTGCTAGCCACCCTTGAGGGCGCGAACGGTTCAGAAAACGCGGCTGGCGGTAGCGTGTATTGCGGTTTCTCCGACCTCTCCGTAAAGACCTACGAGAGTCAAGAGCTAGTTTAATTTGTTGCCCGCGATGCTTCAATTCCATCCCCCAAATAACCTCATCCCGGTCGGTTACAAGAGCAAATCCCGTAACTTTTGAACCCGGATCGATTTTGAGAGTAAGAGGATGAACAACTGGAATATCGATAGCTCGTTTCAGAATTAGAGTAAAGGGATATCTGCGAAAAACAGCAGCTTTACCCTGCTCTAATAATTTCCTTGCCTGTACTGGATGAATTGGATTCATCGGTGTTTTTTGAGCGTCAATGAGAAAAACGTAGTTTGACATCTTCTGTCATCCAATTAAGTAATGTTTGCCTCGGTAATGTTGAGAGGGCTTGTTCGGAACTAGGCACGGGCTTATAAACCTTTCACCACGACTTTTTAACCTAGTTCGACAGGGCAGAAAACTGGCGTTTATTTTCTGGTGTCATGACCCTCCCAACGTAGGCTTCGGAAAGCCTTAACCTGCACGTTCGTTACTCCGGGTAGAAGTTTCTACTTCTGTCCAGATTTGGGTAGGTTTTTACGAACGGTTTTAGTGGTAGCGGGTGCAGATAAAGTGCGATCGCCCTCTTGCTGCAATTGTAGCTTGCACGAGAACTCAGTAAGTCGGTGGGAAAATTCGCCAGTATGTAACAAAAGATTAAGTATGGTGATTCGAGTTAAATTTAATAGGTTGTGTAAGGTTGTGTACGGTTTTTTCTTTACCTTATACCCCATGAATTACCGCAGAAGCAAGCTCTAATTCCGAGTCAAATATTTGTCCTGCTCGTTCATCTTTTTTGATGTGTTGCCATTCCCAGGCAAAGCAAATTTATTCCTTCTCATATCAATTCCGGCTGCGCCGGAATGATATCAAATCCGGTTGATCGACCGCGATTTTCGTAGGGGCGGGTTCACCAACAATACTTGCCAAGAATTGACAATCTCAAAAACCCGCCCCGACCGGGATATTATGGTTAATCAATCGGACATGATATGATATCAAATCCGCCCTTCATCGTCGGGCGTAAAGTCGAATCCCGATGCCAACAAATAATTCGCGCAATTTTCATTTTTTTGACTCACCGTCAACAGTCAACCGTCAACAGTCAACCGTCAACAGTCAACAGTCAACAATGATTCCGGTTGCACCGGAATCGATTGCTATTTGCCGACAATCGGCAGAGTGAGATGTACCGTTGTTTCCTTTTTATAGATGCTGGTAATTGAGAACTCTCCTCCTGCCAGTTCGACAATTTTCTGGACAATTTTTAAGCCGATACCGGTACCCTGCTGCTCATAGCTCTTGCGCTCAAACTGCATGAAGGCACCAATTTTAGCAATTTGCTCTTCTGTCATGCCCTGCCCGGAGTCATGTACAGATAAATGCAGCATCTCCCCTAGGACTTGACTACTAACTTTAATGGTTGTCTCTGGTGAGGAGAATTTCAGTGCATTATCAATTAATTCATGGAGAATCGTTGATAGATATCGCTCTGATAGAGCGATCTCCGCTTCCTCAAGAGTGAACAACATATCGTTGCTACGATTGACGCTCTGAGCCTGGTATTTCAACTCGGCTTCAATGGCGGAAGCTGAAAATAGAGTTTGGGCAGATTCGATCTTGTGCTGGCGACTTGCGGATAGTTCTAATTCTAAATAAATCAGGAATTTTTTCGTTAATTTTTCTAGGCGACGGCCAGATTCATCGGCCCACCCTAACATCTCACGGATTTCGGCGATATCCATGTCTTCGATATCGTCCTTGAGCAACCCGATCGTGGCTAAGATGCCATTGAGGGGCGTATTCAGTTCGTGGGATAGACTAGAAGCTAAGTTCCCACGCAGCTCATTGAGGGTGCTTTCCAAGGCATTGATGGTATTTTCTTGGATGTGGTATAAGTTCTGGATATTATCATACTGTTGCTTGATTCTGAGCATGGAATGCACGCGAGCACGCATTTCAATAGCATTTACAGGTTTACTGATGAAGTCGTCGGCTCCGGCAGTTAGACAGTTGGCAAGGTCTGACTTTCTGTTTAATGCTGTCACCATAATGATGGGAACGGCTTGCCATTTTGGCATGGCTTTGATTTGCCGGCAAATCTCGATGCCGTCTATTCCCGGCATCATCACATCCAGCAAAATAAGAGCCGGATCAAATATATCGAGGGATGCGATCGCTTCTTGCCCGCTGGCAGCATAATGCAATTGATAATCCTGCTCTGATAACAGGGTTTCAATCACATCAAAGTTATCCGGCTCATCATCAACAATTAAGATAGAGAATTGAGACATAATTTTAACGACTCCAATAATGTAGAAAGTTTTATGAGTTCAGGTGATACCCGTCAGCTAGGCTGCCAAAGTGATTTCAAAAATGGCACCTTTTGGTTGGTTGCTTCTCACACCAATTTCGCCCCCATGTGCCTCAACGACCATTTTGCAGAAAGCTAAACCCAACCCTATTTGAGAGACCTCCGACATCAGATTTCCAATCTCGTATTTCTCAAAAATCTTGTGTCGCAATGTATCAGGAACACCCGGTCCAGAGTCGATAACCTGGATTTTTGCATGGCCAGATGTGAGGAATTCTACATTCACTATGATTTGACTATTGCGTGGGGAAAACTTAATGGCATTCGAGAGGAGATTATCCAGCGCTCGATGTATCAGGGTGGCATCAACCGAGACTTTCCTACTGGTTTCTTCAGGTAACTGAGCGACCAGCAACTGATTTTTTTTAGCAGCGATTACTTCAAAGTTTGATATGGCAGACTCTATGATATCGCACAAATAAACCTCTGCGTAATTGAGACGATTTTCACCTGCTTCGAGTAAAGCCATTTGCAATAAATCATCAATTAATAGCTGTATAGCTTGTGCTGATGAGTAAAGTCGCTCCAGTTGGGTTTGTTGTTGTTCTCTAGGATACTCTATGCTTTTTAGGAGTTCCAAGCCAAGCAAGATACCAGCCAGGGGATTGCGTAAATCGTGGACTACCATTTTAACCATATCTTCCCGCAATTTTAGTAAGCTTTGCAGGTCGTCATACTGGTGCTTAATTCGCAGCATGGAGTGAACTCGGGCACGCAGTTCAAGAGCAGTTACAGGTTTACTAATGAAGTCGTCAGCGCCGGCAGTGAGACAACGGGCAAGGTCTGATTTTGAGTTTAATGCTGTCACCATAATGATGGGAACGGCTTGCCATTTTGACATGGCTTTGATTTGCCGACAAACTTCGATACCATCTATTCCTGGCATCATCACATCCAGCAAAATAAGATCGGGATCAAATATGTCGAGGGATGCGATCGCTTCTTGCCCGCTGGCAGCGTAATGCAATTGATAGTCTTGCTCACTCAAGAGGGTTTCAATTACATCAAAATTATTGGGTTCGTCGTCAATGATTAAAACGGATGGTCTATTCACGGGTTATCCTTACTTAGAAGCTAAAAGTTGTTGAATAGTGCTTGCCAATTGCTTCAGCTTGACGGGTTTGGTGAGGTAATCATTGGCTCCGGCGGCAAGGCAACGATCGCGATCGCCCGTCATGGCTAAGGCAGTTAGGGCAACGATCGGCAGATCAACTAAGTTTGGATCGCAGCGAATCTGCTGCATAGCTTCTAGACCATCCATACCAGGCATTTGAATGTCCATCAGAATTAGATTGGGGTTTTCCGACTTGGCCAGGGCGATCGCCTCCTCTCCATTCTTAGCCAAGAGAATGCGATAGCCTTTAGCTTTCAGGTAGCTCGAAATCGTAGTGATATTGGCTTCATTGTCTTCCGCCAGCAAGATTAAGGGAGAGCCTCCCTGCTGTTGGGGCCCGCTGGGTTCGATGCGGGGCTCTGTCTGGGATTCCAGGGCAACAGAGGAGGGCGCACCAGTAGGGGCAGTGCCCCCGTGCCTGCCCTCCAAT
>NZ_JAUBTT010000009.1:7476-57871 GCF_036705125.1 Microcoleus sp. B7-D4 | reverse complement strand
TCGATGCCCCCGTGCCTGCCCTCCAATTCGATGCCCCCGTGCCTGCCCTCCAATTCGATGCCCCCGTGCCTGCCCTCCAATTCGATGCCCCCGTGCCTGCCCTCGAGTTCGATCGTGAAGCAACTTCCTACACCCACCTCGCTGGTGAGCAACACCTGCCCGCCGTGGAGTTCGACAATGCGTTTCACCAGGGCAAGCCCCAAGCCTGTCCCCTGATATTGACGATTCAGGGCGCCATCGATTTGGATAAAGGGCTGAAACAGTTTGTTGATATGTTCTGGGGCAATACCAATACCTGTATCGATGACGGCAATTCGCAGAGTCTCTTTGACCAAAAAATGGGGTGGGGAATCGGCAGAATCTGGGTCGGCCCGGCGCTGTTGACGGCTGACTTCTAGGGTGATGCGTCCTCCGCTAGGAGTGAATTTTACCGCGTTGTTGAGCAGGTTGATCAAGACTTGGCGCATCCGCCGTTCATCCATCAATAAGTCGGGCAGATTGAGTGGCACTTTAATCTCTAGTTGGATGCGTTTTTGCAGGGCTTGTTGTTTAATAAATGGCAGACTGGATTGACAGAGATGATTGATTGAAACTGGGGTGCAATCGAGCTCCATTTGACCGGATTCAATTTTGGCGACATCCAAAATGTCGTTGATTAACTCTAGCAAGTGAGAGCTACTGCGCTCAATGGTTTGTAAAGCTTTGATTTGTTGTTGGTTGACGATGCCAAATACTTGCTCTTGTAGCCCCTCGCTCATGCCCAGAATGGCGTTAAGGGGCGTGCGGAGTTCGTGGCTCATGTTGGCAAGAAATTCGTCTTTGAGACGGGTAGCACGGGCCAGTTCTTCGTTAGAGGCTCCCAGTTGTTGGTTGCGCTCGGTGAGTTGCTGCTGGGCTTGTTGCCGTTCGGTGAGTTGTTGCTGCAACTGCTCAAATAGGCTAGCTTGTTGAACCGCGATCGCCAACTGGTTAGCAATTTGTTGCAGGAGTTGTGCTTCCGACTCTTGCCAGACTCGCTTTTCTCGGCAAGCATGGACAACTAAAACCCCCCAGAGCTTGTTGGTTTGCCCGGGGGCAACCCCTCTATGGCTTTCGCTGCTTCGGACTTCTTGCAGGATAGGTGCAACCATTTTGGACTTGACTTGACCAACGCTTGCGTATTCCACCAAGCAATTAGTCCCCATATCGGTGATTATATCGGGGACGATACGGGGATTGCCCTGGCAATAGTGGTTGAGGATTTCTTGAGACCACAGTTGGTCGTCCCAGTAAAGGTTTTTGAGCGCGGGAAACTCGGTCAACACAGATTCTTCAACTATTTGACTTCTGCCATTGTCAAATAGCCGGATTACGATGATTCGATCGCCTTGCAAGATTTCTTTGACTTGCTGTGTCACAGTCGCCAAAATTTCGTTAATATCCAACGATTCGCGAATTTGCTGGGCGATCGCTCCCAAAGTTCGCTGCCGTTGCAGTTGTAAAGCGATCGCCTTTTCTGTTTCCTTGCGGATAGCCAGCTCTGATTGTACCTGTTCGTAGAGGTAAGATTGCTGAATGGCGATCGCTAATTGATTAGCAATTTGTTTAAGTAAATTGATTTCCCACTCTTGCCATTGGCGCGGACGATCGCATTGATGAACAATCAGCAATCCCCAGAGGATTTGATTCTGAATAATTGGAACTACGAGTTTGGCTCTGACCTGGATTTCTGCGAGGAATTCAACCAAGCAGGGTAAGATTGACTCGTTTTCATCTTCCCTATCGTTGAGGGCATAAACTTTTCCTTGGATATAGCGATCGTAGTTCTCTTCGGGGAAAACCTCTTCAGGGAAGAGGATATCCAAGAGCTTAGACGTATTTGGCGAAACAGATTCAGCAATGGCAGCCCCCGTCCCTTCAGGATAAACCCGATAAACCAGGGTTCGGTCTGATTGCAATACCTGATGGATTTCCTCAACAGTGCTATTGAGAATCTCCTCCAGATGCAGAGACGATCGCATCCGTTTAGTAATCGCTCCCAGCAAACGCTCCTGTTTTGCTTGTTGTTGCAATCTCAGTTCGGATTCTTTGCGATGGGTGATATCCTGAAACGTGCCTACCAGACCAATAATATTACCTGAGCAGTCTCGCAGGGGAGCCTTGTGGGTTTCGAGAAATATTGGTTTACCATTGGGTAGGGTTAGCGTTTCTTCGATCCCTAATATAGCTTCACCCGTTTCGATTAACCGCCGATCCATCGCACAATAACCGTTCGCCTCGACTTCTGCGTGGCAAATATCTAAATCTGTTTTACCTATACTTTCAGTCGTAGATGGCAAGCCTAGAGTTTTGGCAAACTGCTGATTGCATCCTAAAAAAACAGACTCTCGATTCTTCCAAAACACCGAAAGCGGGATGGTATCGAGTACCGTTTGCAGAAACTGCTGAGATTCCTGCAAAGCCTTCTGGGCCTGTTTGCGATCGGTGATGTCTACTAATACACAAATAGTTTGATCGTCTGAGTCTGGGAGGAGTGCGGCTCCCATCAGGACAGAAATCCGGCTGCCATCCTTACGGTAGTATTCCTTTTCCCAGGGCTCGCTCGTGCCATCCTGCATCACGCGCTCCATCGCTACAACATCAGCGTGGACATATTCGGGGGGGGTCATGGCATCCCAATGAATTAGCCCCGCATTTAGTTCCTCCCTCGTGTAGCCAACCATCTGTAAGAAGCGATCGTTGGCATCGATAATGTTCCCCTGAAAATCGGCAAATATCATGCCGCTCACACTGGACTCAAACACCCGGCGGAAGCGGATTTCACTGCTTTCCCTGGCGAGTTCAGCTTGTTTGCGATCGCTGATATCCGATAAAATTCCCTGGATGCTAATCAATTCCCCTTCAGCATTTATAACGGGTGTGGGACTGCTTCTCACCCAGACATAATTGCCATCTCGGTGGCGAACTCGGAACTCATAATCACTTGACTTTTTACCACATTTGAGATTCTCCCGATAATATGTAACCAGCAAAGAGCGATCGTCTGGATGCACCAGATGTAGAAACGACTCACCAATCCATGCACGCTCATCCCAGCCAAACATGGTCGTGAATTGCGGTGACACATAAGTGAGTATGCCATCGGGTTCACATGACCAGATCAAATCATTAGCCCCTTCTACCAGCCGCCGGAATTTAGCTTCACTCTCTGCTAATTCGGCTTCGATCTGTTTGCGATCGCTGATATCCCGGCATACACAAATCAATAATCCATCGTCTGTGAGGGTGAGGGATAGCCCTTCGGCAAAGGTAGAGCCATCTTTGCGGGTGGCGATCGCCTCTCCCTCCCAAGCACGATCGCGCATCAGCACCGGAAAGACTTCCCGATCAAACCGTTCTAACTCCTGTTGGGAATACAAAAGTTTCCAGGTTTTGCCCAGCAGTTCTTGGGGATGTTCGTAGCCAAACAGTGTTAGATGGGCTTGATTCACATAGAGGTAGGTCTCTCCTTGGATAATCGCAATGCCGTCGATCGCCGCCTCAATTGCCGCCAGTTGTCTTTTTAGGGTTTCTTGGGTTTGTTTGAGATCGCTAATATCTGCAAAATAGCCAATAATCTCGGTTGGCTTGCCTTGTTCATCTCGCACCAGGCGCAGCTCATCCCGTAGCCAAACGTAGTGACCATCGCGATGCAAAAATCGATATTCATGCTGATGAGTGTTGTGTTCAAAGAGAGCGGATATATGTGCAAAAACCCTAGGGGCATCTTCTGGGTGAATATGGTTAGCCCAGAAGCCAGATTCCGATAAAAATTCTTCTGGTTTGTAGCCCAAAATGGCTTCGATATTTTTGCTCATGAAGGTTGCTCCATAGTCCCCATAGGGCTTACAGCTATAGATCATGGCGGGACTGGAGGCTAGAAGAAATTCGAGGCGTTCTTTCAACAGGCGATTTTCTCGCTCTGTCTGTTGACGCTCAGTAATGTCTTGGATCAGGCCAAGCACATAGAGATGTTTATCATCCATCGATAGGATAGAGGTGGAAATGGAGATAGTACGGCACTGTCCATCTTGGCGCCGGATTTCCCTTTCCAGAGCGATTAAGTTGCCCCTTTGTCGCATCTTTTTCAGGTCGGCAATCGTCTGTTTTTGAGATTCTTGATTATCCAGGTACAAGCTGTGATACCACCCCAGACGGTTAATTTCTTCTAAGGTGTAACCCGTAATCGCTTGCATTTGCTGATTCCAGACTGTGAAGCACAGAAAGGGAAACTCCTCAACTTCATAGAAAACGCACAGCCCTTCTGTCATGTTTTCTACAATTTGTTGACGGAAAGTATTTTCCTGCCGAAGCGTTGCTTCGGCCAACTTGCGATCGGTAATGTCGAAGCGAATGGCTAGATACTGAAAAGGTCGCCCGCCTTCGTCCAAAAAGGGGACAATGGTGCTGGCAACCCAGTACAGGCTACCGTTTTTTGCCTGGTTGCAAATTTCACCGCGCCAAACATGACCGCTAGCAATGGTCTGCCACAGGTCTTGGAAAAACGCAGGGGGATGATAGCCAGAGTTGACTAGGCGATGGGTTTTGCCCATGAGTTCATCGCGGGAGTAGCCAGAGACTACACAGAAGCGATCGTTGACGTAGGATATCACCCCTTCGCGATCGGTGATGACCACGATGGCAGACTGATCCAAGGCCTGTTTAAAGGCTGATAATTCTTGAATTAACTGCTGTCGTTCGAGTTCAGCTTGTTTGCGATCGCTAATATCAAAGTTGAGCCCAATCATGCTCTGGGGATTGCCTTGGGCATCTCGCACGACGACAGCATAGGCTTTAATAAAGTGGAGGCTGCCATCGGGATGCAACACTCGAAACTCGGTATCAAATTCTGCCTCTCCTAAGACGGCTTGCTGGAGCAATGTTTCGGTGGCGGTGCGGTCTTCGGGATGTAGCCGGCTTGCCCAAATGTCGTAAACCACAAGGGAATCAGATTGTTTTGTGACACCGTACAGTTCGTACATCCGCTCATCCCACAAGACGGTGTTGTGTACAAGATCGAAGTCCCAACAGCCGAGCGCCCCTGATTTGAGGGCCAAAGCGAGGCGATCCGATACTTTCTGTAGTTCTGCTTCTGCACGTTTGCGATCGCTAATATCTTTGGCGATACCTAAAAAGCCGATAATTTGCTGATTGACATCCTTGAGGGCGCTGATGGATAGCGACACAGGAAATCGAGAGCCATCTTTGCGGATATAGCTCCACTCTTCTTCGCTGAGAACACCTTGGCGTGCTTTGGCAACAAAAACTTCAAAGCCGGGGGGAATATTTTGCCCTAGTTCGGCAGAGAGTGATGCTGCCCGGTCAATTACCTCATTTGCATCGTGGATGAGTTCGGGCGTACCTTTGCCGACCACTTCTGCTGCACTGTAACCGAGCATCCTTTCGGCTCCAGCATTAAAGGTCTGGATGATGCCTGTTGGGTTAGTGGAGATGATGGAGTAATCAGCACCATCGAGGATGGCGCGTTGCAGGCTGTTGACTTGCCAAAGCTCTTGGGTGCGTTCTTCGACTTTGGCTTCTAGCTGTTGGTTTAGTTGGTACAGTTGTCGCTCGGCCTGTTTGCGATCCGTAACGTCTCGAATCATAAACAAGGCTTCATCTTCGCCGCTCTTGACAATTCTGACCTCTTCATATTGCAGGCGCGGGCCAATGTGCACCTGCTGTTCATAAACTTGCAGTTCTCCTGTGCGTAAGGCTTGCTCTAGGTGGTGTAGATGTCGGGTCGCAATTTCTCCTGAAATAAGATCCACCATCGCCACACCAGGCCTATCGAAATCTGTACCCAGGAAGTCGAGCGGACGATGGGCTGTCACCCTCCCCCGATAAATACCATCGGCACCCATGCGAAACATGAAGTCTGGAACTGCTGCTAATATGGCTCGGCTCTGGGCTTCGCTCTGGATCAGGGCGGTTTCGGCAAGTTTGCGATCGCTAATGTCTGTAATAGCGCCTACATAGCCAACTACTTGCCCGTCTGCATCCAGTTCGGCAACGGACTGCCCATATACCCAAGCCACAGCACCGTCGGGACGTTGAAAGCGATATTCGAGCCCGAAAGGGCGATTTTCTTGGACAGATTTTTGCCATTCGACCGCGATCGAGTCGCGATCTTCGGGGTGCAGCCCTTGTCGCCATCCTTCCCCGATGGCGGCCTTTGGGCTGAGTCCGGTGATCAGACACCAGCGATCGTTAACATAGATGCAGTTGCCCCCAGGATCGGTGCGGAAAATCCCCACTGGTGCGACTTCCACGAGGGTGGCGTAGCGTTCTTCGCTCTCTTGCAGGAAGGCTTCTGTTCGTTTGCGATCGCTAATGTCGGTAATGGTGCCTATAGAGCCGCTCCGATGTCCATTGGCATCGAGTTCGGCGACGCACTGCCCATAAACCCACCTTACTTCACCGTCGGGACGTTGAAAGCGATATTCGAGTTCAAAAGAGTCGTTACCTTGGATGAATTGCTCCCATTGGGCAATGATCCAATCGCGATCGTCGGGGTGCACTCCTCGTTGCCATCCCTGTCCGATAGTGGCTCCTGGTGTGAGTCCGCTGATCTGAAAGTAGCGATCGTTGACATAGGTGCATAGCCCCTCCGCATCGGTGCGAAAAATCCCCACCGGAGCGGCTGCGGCAAGGGCGGCGTAGCGTTCTTCGCTCTCGATCAGGGTGGCTTCGATCCGCTGTCGCTTTACCAGTTCCTTCTGCAATTTTTGGTGGATCGTGGCTTGCCCAATGGCGATCGCCAGATGCACTGATAAGGCTTGTACCAGTTCGACTTCTTCCGGTTGCCAGGCGCGGGCGTGCTGGCTTTCGCTGGCATTGAGCAAGCCCCATAACTCATCGCCACACAGTAGCGGCACCAAAAGTTTGGCTTTTGTCTGGAGGCGGCTCAGCATCTGCCGATGACAGTCTGATATGTTGGCTGTGGAGATATCTGGTACGACGCGAACATATCCCTGACGATAAATCTCAGGATTGTCTTGCTTATAGCAGGTCTCATTGACCCGTTCGCCCAACAGAGACAGGGACGAGTCGGTGGATTCTGCCACGACAATGATTTCCCTATTGGCTTCAAACCGCCAAATATTGACGCGAGCGCAGCCCAGCACTTGCCGCACCTGCTGCACAGTCGTATCCAAAATCGTTTGCAGGCTTAGGGACGAGCGAATTTGGGAGGCCAAGTCTGCGAGTAATTTCTCTCGTTGTACCTTGGTGTTGAGAGCGGCTGTCCGAGTTTCCACCTGTTGCTCGAGCTCAAGGTTGCGATTTGCCAGCAGCGCCACCTTTTCCGCCTCTAGGCGCACCACCTTCTCTTCCCACTTCTGGACCAGCTTGTATAGCTCCAGCGGGTTGAGGGCTTGCAGCAAACTGGTCTGGGTGACAATACCCAGTAACTCCCCTTGTTCCCCTGTCACCGCCAACCGACGGATCGATCGCTGCTCCATGATCTGCTGCACAGTCAAGAGCGACTCTTCTGGCTTGACCTTAAAAATCGGTGTACTCATCACCGCCTCAGCCCGACAGGTTTCCATGTTCAAGCCCAAGGCCTGAAATTGCACAATATCCCGCTCGGTGAGAATCCCCACTGGCATTTGTAGCGGTTCAGTAGAGATTCCGCCTGGGTGTACAATCATCACGGAACTGACGCGATGCTCTGCCATAAGTTGGGCGATCGCCAGTAGGGAACAATCTGGCGCAGCACAAATCACTTCGCGGGTCATCACTTCTGCTACCATACGCAACCGCAGCAGGTCGAGCGGTCGAGATATTTGGCGCAGACTTTCGTGAGTCACTAGGCCCACTAGGCGATCGAACTCGTCCAGGATGGGCAAATGGCGAATGTGGTGCTGCTGGAGCAGATTAATCGCCAAAAATAAATCGGTGAAGGCGGACTCGCGGAGGGTGACGACGCGGTGTGCCATCACCTCCCGGAGCGCCAAATTCTCCAAGGAACGCTGCTGGGCACTCAGCCGCACCACGTCTCGCTCGGTCAGTACGCCGATTAATTGCTCGTTTTCCACTACCAACACGCAGCTCGATCGCGCCTCTAAGTGGAGGTCTTCGAGTTGACCATCCGCCGTTCTAGCGGTGTTGCAGAGCGATCGCACGCCGCTCATTTGGGCGATCGCATCCATCACCGTCGTATCGGGCGAAACCACCAAGGGCTCCCGGATGATGGCAGTCCTGAGTTCTATTGGAGTGAGAGCCGTAGTACGACTGAACATGGGTTTATAGGGTTTTATTGCTGATTATTTTGTTAAACTCTTCGCCTTAAACACGTGAGCTGATAGCGTAGCGTGGGGCGAGCCCTAGTACGGAGAAGAGTTACTTAGCTGCACGACATTCTCTAAATATTATATTTACTTACAGTTCGCTTTTGCCGGAAATGACTTAGGGAAATTCTGTAACTCTCAGGTAACGCTCTTTCATCATTTTCATGAGATGATAAAAACAGGAAGTGCCCTCAACCCTTTACTGGACTAAGTGAAAGCTCGGAGAACGCGCCGTAACGATAAAATTTGTTGACAATTGACGATTACTGTGAATTATACAGAGCATACAGAACACTCTTCCCCGAAGTGAGAATTTATGAGGCGTTTAATTACTTTCCTGTGGGGATTTTCTGATATTAAGCGTAAAAAACTACCAGCAATATCTCGTGTGGTGGGATTAAGCAATGAACAAAAACTCTTGCATTTTGTAAGCGAATTACTTGACAAGTATAAGGATTGAGAGATGCTAGGTTAAACCTTATTCTACAAGAACTACCCGAACGATATCTTTTTATAATTATTGTTGAAAAACTAGCTGATTAAAATAAATGGAATACAAGCGATGAGCTCAAACCCTGTCACAAATCAAATAGAGTTCAAGTAAGTCGGCGTGAAGAAAACGAACTCTGTTAAAAAAACAAGTGAATACAGACAATGTTTCTACTGAAGCAACTCAATAGATGGGCGCTATATTAACAGAAACCCGGTTTTTCAACACCAGTGCCTCCTGGAATCTCCGAAAGTAGAAACGAGAAACCGGGTTTCTTAGGCAAGGTAAGAGCGTCCTAATTTACAAAAATTATTACATTAAATATCAATGCGGTACTCTCAAATCAGCAGCGAGTTAAGTTAGACTGAATTGTCAGTGCGTGAATTATTCACAGGTTAGCATCTATGCAGCTCAAACCTCTAAATCAGCCTTCACAAGAACTCTCTACCTCTTGCGAGCATAAAATCAAAGAGACTCAACCACCAAAGCCCAATTATTTCGCTCACATAGCCCGTTCCTTCCGCAACCTCAGTATTCACGACAAAATCTGCCGTGGGTACGCACTGGCTCTTTGTGTTGCGATTGGGGGAACGGCTGTCGGGATGTTGGTGGGCACTCATTACTATCGAATAACTAATAATCAAGTACACATCGATCGAGAAAGTCAGCTTTTAAATAAGTTGCAGGTGGCTTTACTGCGAACGCAAAATAGCCAAGAATGGCTGATTTACGGGCTAGATAATCCCCAAACATTTGACCGTAAATACCAACAGTTACAAAACAATATTTCCACTTTAAAAGTGTTGTTTTCAGAATTTAAAAAGCCTAACAATCTAGAACAGATTGAAGGAATAGAAAAAATTAGAAAAACTGGGGATTCGCTACTAGCCAATTATATTTCTCCACTAGAAATAGTTAATAATAAAATTAGTAAGTTGCCAAACAACCCCGCTCAACAAAGTATTAAACGTAAGTTGCTGTTGAATTTCGAGCGAGATAAAATTGGGTTGCAACTAGATAGGGCGGTTAATGATATAGCAGCAATTATCGATCGCGCCCAAGTGCAAGAAGATGCAGGGCGGAAGGATGTGCTGCGAGCGCAGGCGCTGCGGGTGCAAATAATTTTGGGTAGCATGGCACTGTCGATCGTCGTTGCAGCAGTGCTGGCGGGCTTCACCAGTCGGGCGATCGCCAAACCCCTCGCCGCTGTAACTAAAATCGCTCAGCAAGTGACTGAAGAATCTAATTTTCAGTTGCAAGTACCAGTTACCAGCACCGATGAAGTAGGAGTATTGGCAGCTTCGCTGAATCAACTGATTCAGAAAGTAAATCAGTTGCTAGAAGAATTGAAATCTGAACAACAAAGCAAGATACTTCAAAATGAGAAAATGGCAACTTTGGGGCGGATGTTAGCCGGCGTTGCTCACGAAGTTAACAACCCAATCAATTTTATCTATGCCAATATCGATCCTGCCAGAAATTATGTTGAAGATATTTTAGATTTGCTCAAAACTTACGAAACCGAAATTTCCAACCCCCCTGCCGCTGTGCTGGCGAAAGGCGAAGAAATAGACATCGATTTTCTCAAAGAAGATTTGATCAAAATATTGGACTCAATGCAAGTAGGCGCTGAAAGAGCCAAAGCTATTATCTTAAGTTTGAAAGATTTTTCTCGCCTCGATGAGGCAGCCCCTCATCCCGTCGATTTGCACGCCTGCATAGACAGCAGTTTGCTGATTCTCAACAGCCGCATCAAACAGGGCATTGAAGTGGTGCGACATTACGGCAATATTCCGACTGTGGAAGGCTATATGGGTTTGCTTTACCAGGTATTTGTGAATCTTCTCAACAATGCACTAGATGCTGTGGAAGAGAAAGCAAAAATTGAGAAATCCAGCTCTGAGAAGGCGAAAAAACGATCGGCTTCGGAGTCACTCCAGGAAGCACCGAGTTTTTCGCCGAGGATTGTGATTGCTACAGAATACTTGGACGACGACTCAGTGATAGTGCGAATTTCTGATAACGGTACGGGAATAGCACCAGAGAGCCAAGAAAAAATGTTTGAAACATTCTTTACTACTAAACCGAGAGGTGTAGGTACGGGTTTGGGATTGGCAATTGGTCGCGAAATTATCGTTAAGAAACACGGGGGGACAATTAACTTTTGGTCGGAGGTGGGAAGGGGGACGGAATTTGCGATCGCCCTGCCGATTAAGCATGAGGATTTAATGCAAAATACGCTCTTACAATCTCCAGTTGCTCGTGAATATAATTCCCAAGGCAACGAGAAAGTGCCAACCCAGCCCAAAAAAAGAGGAACTGTAAAAACTTAAAAATTATATCATTTCCGGTTACACTCCTTATGATGTTGACTGTTGACGCCGTGAACAGTGAACAGTCAACCGTCAACAGTGAACAGTGAACTCGAATTTACTATTCCGATGCTAACGGATTTGATATTATTCGTTTTTATCCCTGTTTCAAAAAAGAATGCAACTGCAAGCAAGCTCCGCAATCGGATGTCAGAATTCATTCCCCATCTAAAATCTAAAATCTAAAATGGTATGAGATTGCTTACTGACCGAAAGCATCCAGGATACAATCCCCCGGATTCATCCGTGGAGAAATAAAAAACCTGTATCCGATGAAACTTGCCCCCCGAATTTATTCGTGGGGTCAATGCTTCAATTCTTTAATCTAAAATCTAAAATCTAAAATCTAAAATCTAAAATCGATTGACTGGCTGTCGCTACCCCACTAAATGAGTGATAATACCAAAATAAAAACTATTTTCCATAATCTTGAAAAACAGGATTTGCTATAATTTAAAGTTGAGCAATCACTGTACGGAGCGAAAATTATGGGACTATTTGACCAAATTTTGAGCGCGATCGACAATCCCAACCAACAAGCAAACCCCAATCAGTTGGGCAACATTCTCGGTGCGGTAGAACAGTTGAGCAGCAACCAGGGCGTCAATACGGGCACCACTCAGCTAGCAATGTCGGTTTTGGGCGGATACGTGCGATCGGCATTGCAAAACGTGCGATCGCAGTCGGGAGACGCACAAGCTCAACAAGTTGTCAACCAATTTAGCGGCACAAATCCCAATCCGCAAGCGGTACAGAGTTTGTTCGGCGCAGGCCAACTGACGCAGATAGTGAACGATATCGCCCACAGAACCGGTTTGAATAACGCCACAGTGCAGGCGATGATACCTGTTTTGGTGCCCCTGGTGCTGAATTTGCTAAAAACCGGCAGCAATGCCCAAAACCCAGCCCAAGGCAGCAATCCCGTTTTGAATACGTTTTTAGATTCAGATGGAGACGGCGACGTAGATATTACTGACGCCATGTCGATGGCAGGCCGCTTTTTGAATCAGCGCAGTTAATTGTTGATGGTTGACAAAACATAACACCCAAATCCCCGACTTCTTGAAGAAATCGGGGATTTAAAGGAATAAGGAAGAAGCAATCAAATCAATGGTTTCAGCAATTAAAAACATCCTAATTACCAAGAAGGTTGCTATATACCAATTTTATAAATTGATTAAATCCGTTCCTTCTCGTCACCTTATGGTATTGTTAGTGTGAGGATACAGTTTGCGGGGATTTTCCAAGGTTGACATACCAGTTCGGTTTTGGCGGCGCATCATTGACTTTTTCTATGTGAGCGCGAACCGAAATATTTTCGTAGTCTCGAATACTACCCGCTCCCATGCCTAACAAGCTTTCATTCCCAAACAAATCCCACAGAAACAGATGTTGCTCGTCTGTAAGTGGAATATCTTCAAGTCGAGCCATATAAAATACTGCCAAAACATCAATCTCCTCCCGTTTGGCACTCCACTGGTACATCAAATCGAATGGGATATTGGCTTCAGTTATGCAACCAATCGCCTTATCTGGGGTCATTTCTCGTTTGTACACTAGGTTTAGGCACAGTGCCAGTATCCAGTGGTCTTTTGGCAGCGAACGTAGTCTGTATTGTTGTTTATTCATCAGTTTTATCCTCTTCACAAGTCCAGTAAATTCCGAGTGTACAATCACTGTGATGTTGTGCTCGGCGTTCGTATTTGTCGCAGCGCTCTTGAGCTTTATAAAACTGTTCTATAAAGGTTTTGCCAGGGACATAAAACGGTCTGTCTGGATTGGCTGCAAGTAATTTTTCGTAATCTTCCCAACTTAAATCTGGATCTTCTGGATCTCTGATCATTTATTTTTCATGTGAGTTACCAAAAACTAAATCATATCGTATTTTGTAGGAAACAACCACCTTTACGGTAAGCACAACCTAAAAACATAATACGCATATCCCCGACTTCTTTAAGAAGTCGGGGATATCACAAGAATTATCAACCCAAACCCAAATCAGTAACAGCACCGATACTGCTAGAAGAAACCAACTTAGCATATTTAGCCAAAACGCCCCTAGTATAGCGAGGTTTAGGAGGCTGCCAAAGAGCCCGCCGCTGCTCCAATTCTGCATCAGAAACATTGAGCTGCAACAAGCGATTTTGAGCATCAATCGTAATCGAATCGCCCTCTTTTACCAAAGCAATTGTCCCGCCAACTTGTGCTTCTGGTGCAACGTGACCGACAACCATGCCGTAAGTTCCGCCAGAGAAGCGGCCGTCAGTAATTAACCCGACAGAATCGCCTAAACCAGCGCCAATAATTGCCGAAGTTGGTGCTAACATTTCGCGCATTCCCGGCCCGCCTTTGGGCCCTTCGTAGCGGATGATAATCACATCTCCGGCTTGAATTTTGCCCGCTAGAATTGCATCCAAACAATCTTCTTCAGATTCAAATACGCGCGCTGGGCCGGTAATTTGTGGTTTTTTAACGCCGGTAATTTTAGCAACGGCTCCTTCTGTTGCCAGATTTCCCCTGAGAATTGCTAAATGTCCTTGGGCGTAAAGCGGGTTGTTCCAAGGGCGGATGACATCTTGGTCGGTGCGGGGTTCGGCTGGAATATCTGCTAACACTTCGGCAACAGTTTGACCGGTAATTGTCAGCGCGTCTCCGTGCAGCAAACCCTGTTCTAGCAGCATTTTCATTACTTGAGGAATGCCGCCGGCTTTGTGCAAATCGGTTGCTACGTATTTGCCGCTGGGTTTGAGGTCGCACAGCACTGGTACTTTTGCTCGAATAGTTTCAAAATCGTCGAGGGACAACTCAACGCCGATCGCATTGGAAATGGCTAATAAATGCAGCACAGCGTTGGTTGAACCGCCCACTGCCATGATGACCGCGATCGCATTTTCAAAGGCCGCTCGTGTCAAAATTTGGCTCGGTAACAACTGTTTGCGGACAGCTTCCACCAGCACTTTTGCTGATTCGGCAGCGCTGTCAGCTTTTTCGGCATCCTCAGCAGCCATTGTCGAAGAATAAGGCAAACTCATGCCCATCACTTCAAAAGCGCTAGACATCGTATTTGCTGTGAACATTCCGCCACAGGAACCCGCACCCGGACAAGCTTTTTGTTCGACTGCATTGAGTTCTGTTTCGTCAATTTTGCCCGCGCTGAATTGGCCGACGGCTTCAAAAGCGCTGACAACGGTTAAATCCTGTCCGTTGTGGTGTCCGGGTTTGATCGTGCCGCCGTAAACAAAAATAGCAGGAATGTTCATGCGGGCGATCGCAATCATCGCCCCCGGCATATTTTTATCGCAACCGCCGACAGCCAGCACCCCGTCCATACTTTGGCCGTTGCAAACTGTTTCTATCGAATCCGCAATCACATCTCTCGACACCAGAGAATATTTCATCCCTTGAGTTCCCATCGAGATCCCGTCGCTGATAGTAATCGTACCGAACATCTGCGGCATGGCGCCGGCTTCCCTTGCACCCGCAATAGCCCGCAAAGCGAGCTCGTTCAATCCCATATTGCAGGGCGTAATCGTGCTGTACCCGTTGGCAATCCCCACAATCGGCTTAGTGAAATCGCCGTCACCAAAACCGACTGCCCGCAGCATTGCTCGGTTGGGCGCGCGCTGCACGCCTCCAGTCACAGCTTGGCTTCTCAAATTTTCAGGCATTTTAAAATTTCCTTTGTCAGTTGTCTGTTGTCTGTTTTTCTTTGCTGCTGGCTGTTGACTGCCCAGTGCCGAGAGTTTTACGCTATTTTAATTTTCTCAGAAGCGTTGATATTTTTGACACTCCCCACGGCCGGGGCCGGGGGATTCTTCAAGACGAAGTTGAAAGGGACAGGCAAAAGTCCCCCTAGACGCTCAAAACAACTACCAGCACCAGCGGTGTTGCAATTGCGCTTACTTTCAAATTTTTTTCGCTTTCTGAGTCCACCACAAAAGCCAGATAGGTACGCTCCTCACTCTGCCATTATTTGCCCTTTAAGTATTCCGCATCAAAGGCGGATATCTCCGTTGCCGGGATTCCTCCGTACTAGAATGATTCCTCACGTAGATGGTTGTTCTTACTTGCTACTCAAATTATATCAAACACTGAAGGCGGTTGAAACCGCTACCGACTTATCCCCACGGCCCGGGCCGGGGGCTTGCGTCTCGTTCTTCGGTCAGGCCCTTTAAGAGGGAGTGGCACAGCAGTGCCCGGAAAGCAATGCAAAGATTCTACAGATACTACAGCGTGCAGAGTGAATACCGTGGTTATCTGGGATGATGTGGTAAAACCCATCACTCTAACGTTTAAAAAAAATTGCGAGGCGAATGACATGGAGGCCGATCGAATTCTGAGGCAATATGCGGCCGGAGAAAGAAATTTTCGAGAAATTAACCTCGCCGGGGCCGACTTAAAAGGGGTAAACCTCAGCGAGGCTAACTTTACCAGATCGAATTTCCAAGACGCAAACCTCAAAGGCGCTAACCTGACGGGAGCGAACTTGCGCGAGGTGAAATTGGCAGGGGTGGACTTGACGGAAGCCAACCTCAGCGAAGCAAATCTCATCGGTACCGATTTGAGCGGCGCCAATCTCAGCGGGGCTAACCTGATGGGAGCCAACCTGCGCGGCTCAATGGCGAGAGAAGTCAACATGACCAAGGCTAATTTGACGGAAGCTAACTTGACCGAAGCCAACTTTACCCAAGCGAATTTGTTTGCGGCCAACTTAACCGACGCTAGCATGATTCGTATTAATTTGATGAAGGCAAATTTGAGTTGGTCAACTCTCAAGGCGGTAAACCTGACAAATGCCATCCTCAGCGAGTCGCTTTTAGAAAGAGCTAATCTGACTCAGGCAATTCTCAGCGGGGCGATGGTGAGCGGGGCCAACTTGGCTGGTGCAGACTTGCGCCAAGTAACGATGGTTGGAGCTAATCTCACCGACGCTAATCTGAGCAATGCTAATTTGAGAGTTGCTAATGTGAGTTGGTCAACGCTGGCAAGAGCTAATTTGAGCGGTGCTAATTTGTACCGGGCAAAGCTGTGCTGGTCTAATTTCAGCGGGGCTGTTTTGGTGGAAGCGGTTTTGATTGATGCTAATCTCAATCGAACTAACTTCCGCGATGCAGATTTGAGGCGGGCAATTATGCCAGACGGCACGACTAATGATTCTTAAAATTTGATTGGTGATTGGTGATTGTTGACTGTTCACTGTTGACTGTTCACTGTTGACTGTTCACTGTTCACTAATGACTACTGACTACTGACTACTGACTACTGACTACTGACTACTGACTAATGACTACTGACTACTGACTACTGACTACTGACTAATGAGTATCACTGAATTATTGATGTTGGGTGCGGCGGGAATTTTTGCGGGAATTCTAGCTGGATTTTTGGGTATCGGCGGCGGTACGGTGCTCGTGCCTTTATTGGTGGCTCTCAATTACGCTCCGGTGCAAGCGGTTGCTACTAGCGGTTTGTCGATCGTCATTACAGCTATTTCTGGCAGCATCCAGAATTGGCGCATGGGCTACCTCAGCTTGAGCCAAGTCGCCGGCATCGGATTTCCTGCCGTCATTACAGCACAAATCGGTGTTTATTGGGCGACGATATTTCCGCCTTACTTGGTGCTAGTTACTTTTGGGCTGTTGCTGTGGCTGAATATTTATTTGATTGAAGTTCGCAAGCGCCTGACAGCTAAGAAGAAAGCGGAACTAGAACAAGGGGAACTGGGAGGACAAGCGGGACAAGGAGAAAATGCTCAATTACCAATTACCAATCACGAATTACCCAATAATTCAAATATTATATTCCATCCAACTTTTGCTAAAATTGCTACTGGCAGTGCGGCGGGTTTATTAGCGGGTTTGTTCGGCGTAGGTGGCGGCGTGATTATGGTTCCCCTGCAAATTTTGCTGTTAGGAGAAAGCATTAAAACCGCAATTCAAACCAGCTTGGGCGTCATCGTCATCACGGCAATTTCTGCGACGGCGGGACACGCGGCGCGCGGGAATGTTTTGTGGGTTGTGGGGTTAATTCTTGGCGGCGGCGGTTTGTTGGGCGCGCAGGTGAGTACGCGGTTTTTGCCGAGATTGCCCGATCGTATTGTTAGTTTAGCTTTTCGATCGCTCTTGGCAGTGTTATCGATTTATGTTTTCTGGCAAGCTTGGCAAAAATTTATTAACGGGTAATTGGTAATTGAGGCAGAGCCTCCGGGTATGTATTCCCAGGCAGAGCCTGGGAACAAGGTTAAGGCTACAATGACAGTTGACAGTTGAAGTTGACAGTTGACAGTTGACTACTAACTAATGACTACTGACTACTGACTACTGACTACTGACTACTGACTACTGACTCAGTTTCTTCACGGCACGAGTCAGACGCTGCAAATAAGGCTTGACAATTTCTTGATTTTGTCTCTGCAACTCGGACACTTGCTGCTGCAAATTCTGAATCTCGGTTTGCAGCATCCCTGTGTCTATTGTGGGTCGATCGAGCAAGTCCTGCAATTGCTTGAGAGAACCTTGGATTTGATCCAAGTCTACTTCGTTCGATCGCTCCTGTAACTGAGCCGTAATAGTTTTAACTTCAGTTAACTGTTCGCCCATCAATAAAAATCGGACGTTGACATTTTCCCAATCATGCTCTCTGAGGGCGCTATTTTCCAAAATGCGGAGTTTTTGCTGCAAATCTGACAGTTGCGTGTGGAAATCCTGAGAATCTGCAGGCAGCGCCTGGGCTTGGCGTTCGAGGGAGGCTACGGCAGCTTGTACCTCGGCGATGACGCCGGATTCCAAGCCCAGGAGTTTTTGCTGCAAGTCGGAGACGGCGGTGTAGAGTTCCGCAGGTTCTCCAGGTAGTATCTGAACTTGCTGCGAGCGAGGTTCTACGGAGGCCTGTACCTCCGCGATCGCAGAATTTGCCTTTTGTTGCATTTGTTGCTCGAAACGCTGGCGATTGGCGAGATTTATGGAGAGTGCTGCGGTTAAGGGGGCGGCAGCGTAGACAATTTGGCCCGACAATCCTGCAGCAATTGTGCCAATAGCTGAACCAGCAACAGAGGCGTATTCTACCAATTCTAGCCAGTCCGGCTGGTTCGGGGTACTTCTGGAAGCTGGGAATGATGCTTTTTCAATCTTCTGCATAGCCTTTTAATCGTAGTCGGATAGATGGCGATACCGACATGATAAAAGCGATCGGCAAATAAATCAGGGCTAGTGGTCAAAATTTCCTGATTGTGGTATTTTTATTGACCGAAAGCATCCAGGATACAAGCCCCCGACTTGATCCGTGGGGTCAATGCTTCAATTCTAAAATCTAAAATCTAAAATCGATTGACCGAAAGCATCGAGGATACCCGCCACGTGATTCATCCGTCCAGAAATAAAAAACCTGTATCCGATAAAGGAGCCCCCGAATTTCTCTCGCGCAAGTCAATGCTTCAATTCTTTAATCTAAAATCTAAAATCTAAAATCTAAAATCGATTGACCTTCTGCGTTTAAAACGGTCAGTCTCAGGTAAAATTCAGGATTAAGTCGATCGCTCAACAGTTAACCAATAAGCGTTCACCGCCGTCTGTCAGGAGTATACAGAAAATGGGTCTTAAGATTATTGAAAGCTACGATAGCAGTTTTGTCCTCGAACCCGATGCTAAAACTGCACTGTTCGGTTTATTAACCGGTGAAAGCTTTGTCAAACAAGTAGCGCTACAATTGCAATGCTCCCGCATTGAGTTTGCCGAGTTACTTTTCCAGCCAGTCCCTTACAGCAGCGAGACGCCCAAGGGAATGCCTGCGGAATTTGAAAAGTATCATCAATCGACCGATTTTGCGATCGTCAACGTCCCGCCTAATTTCATGTTCCAAGCCAAAATATTTAAACCCAGTCGCCTCTGTGCCGTTTATCGAGTTTTCAAGAGTTAGGTAAAGGCTGGTTAATCTGTGGTTTAATCTAAAATCTAAAATCTAAAATCTAAAATCTAAAATCGGATGACAGAAGACATTCAATCTCTCGCCAGCTTAGAATTCATTCCCTACATAGACTCCGAGGGGAAATTGCCCGATTTTGTACAGGGAAAAATCGGCGTTTACGCGATTTTTGACAGCGATAAAGTGCTGCAATTTGTCGGCTATTCTCGCGACATTTACCTCAGCCTTAAACAGCATTTGGTACGCCAAACCCAATATTGCTACTGGCTGAAAGTCCAAACTATTGACAAGCCCAGCCGCACTATCCTAGAAAGCATTAGAGAAAGTTGGATTGCCGAAAACGGTTCCCAACCCCAGGGTAACGGTGCCGATGCGGCCAAGTGGAACGATCCCATCGACACCAAAACAGTGATGACTGCCCAAGAAACGGCAAATTATGAAGGTATCTTCGCCGATGAAATTGCCAAAGATAAATTGTTGAAAAATGTCGCGCGGCGCGTGGAAAATGAAATTTTCGCGCTGCTGAAAGCTCGCGGCGTAACTGAAGAAATCCGGTTTAATCCCAAGCTGAAAACGAGCGGATTGTTGGATTTAAAGTAAATACGCTCTCTGGTCAATTCCCCACAATCAGCCCCGGTTTGTAATGAGGACTTCTATCAAATCCCGTAGCATGGTAATTAATATTACCCACAGCTTTCGAGACGGCGCCGCGCCCATTAGTCTCAACTTAAGATTTTAGTCCGCCAGTCCTCCCGCTCACCCGGCAGTCCGCCAGGGAATGAATTCCCTGTCTAATAGCAAAAGTCCTCTAAAAGAGGACTAATAAATTATTCAGTCCTCTTTTAGAGGACTTTCGCTTTGAGGCAGGGGTTTCAACCCCTGACGGACTGACGGATTATCGGTTTTACCTTAAACAGATGCTTGCGTACAATCTATCTGATATATCCTCTGGGTCTGTTAAATTTTAACATTTTAAAAGTTATTAAAATTTAACAGATATCGGAATCTGCACAATTAACTTGGTTCCTCGGCCCGGAGCTGAAATACAACTGATTTGACCTCGATGTTTTTCCACTACAATATCGTGACTGATTGCCAACCCTAATCCAATACCACGGCCTACAGGCTTCGTTGTAAAAAATGGGTCAAATATCTGGTGGCGCACTTCCTCACTCATCCCACAACCGTTATCGGCAATGTGAATAACAACGGATTTATAATTGTGAATGGCTAATTTTGAATCTTGATTGTGCAGGGCCGCTTCTGACTCACAACTTAGTGAAGTGCTGATGAGAATTTTTCGGGGAGACGGTTGAGTTTCCAGGGCATCAATAGCATTACTTAGCAGGTTCATGAACACCTGATTTAACTCACTGGCGTAACAGGTGACTCTTGGCAGTTGGCTGTAGTCTTTAATGACCTCTATCTCACCAGCTTTGTTTGTTCCCTTCAGCCGGTGCTGCAAAATAACTAAAGTATTGTCAATGCCTTCATGGATATCCACTGGCTTGTACTTTTGTTCGCCAAGGCGGGTGAATTTCCGCAAAGACATCACAATTTCGCTAATCCGAGAAGCACCCTCTGTCATCGAATTCAGCAGTTTTGGATAATCCTCTGCGATGAATTCGGGTTGAATCTCGTCCAATTCGCCGATAATTTCTGCAACGGGGTGGGGGTAGTAATGTCGGTACAATTCGACGAGGCGAAGCAAATCTCGTGTATAGTCCGCCGCGAGAGCAATATTACCGTAGATAAAGCTGACGGGATTGTTGATTTCGTGAGCAATTCCAGCAGCTAGCTGACCTAAAGAAGCCATTTTTTCCTTCTGTATTAACTGAGCTTGAGTTTTCTTTAGTTCAGTTACGGTTTGTTCGAGTTGGTTGGCGTAGGATTGTGTTTGCTGGAACAACTGCCGCTGCACGAGTTGGTTTGAGACGCGGGCGAGAACTTCTTGTTCGTGAAACGGTTTTGTGATATAATCTATACCACCAACTTCAAAGGCTTTGACTTTATCTAATACTTCATTCAAAGCACTGATAAAAATAATTGGAATGTCCTTGGTTTTGGGAGAATTTTTCAAGGCTTGGCAGACTTGGTAGCCGTCCATACCGGGCATCATGATGTCGAGCAAAATTAAGTCAGGAGGAGTTAACTCGATCGACCGTAGCGCTAGTTGGCCGTCGGGTGCGGTGCGTGTTTTGTACCCTTGCTGCGAGAGTATTTGAGCTAAAAGTTGCAAATTAGTCGGAATATCATCAACAATTAAAATATTCCCTTTTAAGACGGGAGTTGGTTCGTAATTCATATCTAGTTTGGTTAAATAACCTTTATAGGTTTGTAGTATCCCAGGTTTATGAAGTAGGGACACCGCACCGTGCCCATAGGTGTTAACTTAAGCTTTTTGTCCGCCAGTCCTTCCGCCTACCCGGCAGTCCTTAGCGGGAATGAATTCCACGGGGCTTATAGCGAAAGTCCTCTCAAAGACGACTAATGAGTTTAAAAATTCTTCTTCTAAGTCCTCATAGCGAAGACTTTCGCTTTGAGGCAGGAGTTTCAATCCCTGTGGGACTATTGGTTTTACCTTAAATGGACACCAATGGGCACGGTGCGGTGTCCCTACGGGGGGATAGATATATAAGATATATCTGGGGTGTACTTCATAAACCTGCTATCTGCTGTAATATCATTTCTCTTTCGTTTCGGGATGGATGAAAGCTAGTATTTGATTGAACTGAAACTCGTTAGCCAATGCGGCTAGGGCGCTAGCTAAAGCGTCATTGCGATCGCGAATTTGCTCAATTTGGATCAGAATTAACTCTAAATCGCACTCAATTGTGGCTTTCTCTAAAGCTGCCAGCCAATCTGCGGGTAAAGCTGCCAGAGTCTCTGGAGTCGGAGGCTCGATTTGAGTTGACTCGGGAACACTCTCCGGTTCATCGTAAATGTAACGCACTCCCAGATGTTTGTGGAGGGTGGCAAAAATTTCTGTATCTCGAAAGGGTTTGTGAATAAAGTCATCGCAATCATCTGAGACAGTAACGGTTTGCGCTTCCTCGGCGTTACCGGCACTCACGGCAATAATTGCCGTAGCTTGACCTTTAAGGGTGGCTTTAATGCGTTTGGTAGCTTCATGTCCATCCATCACGGGCATCCACATATCCATAAAAATTAAGTGTGGCTCAAAACTCGACCACATTTCAATAGCTTCCATGCCATTGGTGGCTTCTTCGAGTTCAAAGTTAAAGCCAGCGAGGAGTTTGATCAGCAGTTGGCGGTTGTCGGCTCGATCGTCCACAATCAAAATACGATAGCGTGGCTGATTGCGTTCGAGGGCTATCACCCGACGCGGTGGCTGTACGGGTTGAGTCGCCGGGGCATCAACGGCGCTGACGGGGATATCAAACGCGAAGGTGGTGCCGCGTCCAACTTCACTGCGTACAGTAATCACGCCGCCCATCAGCTTGACAAACTGTTGGCTGATAGCCAGCCCCAAGCCTGTTCCTTGCTGAGATTTTGTTCCTGTTTTGGTTTGCACAAAGGCTTGAAAAAGCTTATCTAACTCATCAGCAGCTATGCCGGCACCCGTGTCTTCTATTTCAAAATGTAATTGGTAATTACTGATTGGTAAATCCTGATTTCCACGGTCTATAAATGCACTTACTCTTAACCAAATTACTCCTTGTTTAGTAAACTTAATGGCGTTAGAAAGCAGATTAATTAAAACTTGGCGCAACTTCATTTGATCTGTTTGCACGTACTCAGGAGTTTCGCTAGAGCAGTCAAATATTAACTGCAATTGTCGCTCCTTTGCCTGGAGCTGAAACATCTCTGCTAGATCGTTCAACAGGCTGCTTAATTGAAATTTTGTTGGGTTGATTGTAATGCGTCCCGCCTCTATTTTGGCTAAATCTAATATTTGATTGATCAGAGCTAGCAAGTGTTCTCCGCTGCGGTTGATGATACGGATATTTTCCTGTTGTTCGCGAGTGAGGTTGGTAGAGCGCTGCATCAATTGGGAGAATCCCAGAATTGCGTTTAGCGGGGTGCGAAGTTCGTGGCTCATATTTGCCAGGAAAGTGCTTTTGGCAAGGTTGGCGGCTTCTGCAGCCCAGGCAGCTTGTTGAAGCTGTACTGCTTGCTGTTGAGTGGCTTCGAGCAATTGAGCTTGTTGTAAGGCGACTCCTAGTTGAGTGCTAATTTGCAGCCCAATATTGATTTCTGCTTCGCGCCAACTGCGGGGTGCAGAATTTTGATAGCTGGCGAGCAAACCCCAAAGTTTACTGCCGCAAAATATGGGAAAAATAACGTAGGCTCTAGCTTGAAATTGCTCTAACAGTTCTAGGTAACAAGGACTCAACCCAGCGGTGTATATGTCTTCAATTATGCGGTAAGGAACGCCTCTAGCATACATACCACCTTGATTTCTTTGTAGATAGGTATCCAGCACTGGTTCACCGGAGGCTTGCATAGTTTTCACGGTACAGCGAGAGTCTTCGACGAGATTGTTTGGCACATTAAAATCGTCGGGTTGTTGCATCAGAGATATCCAGCCCGCAGCCATTGACTCGGCAACAAATTCCCCACTCCAATCAGGATTAAAGCGATAGATACCGACTCGATCGCATTTTAGGGTTTGTCGCAGTTCAAATGTTGTGGTTTTGAATATTGTGTCAATATCTAAGGATTGACGGATGCGATCGATCGATCGGGCGATGGCTTGTTCTCCCTGGGCGCTTTCTCGCAAAGCTGACTCGGCTTGTTTGCGATCGCTAATATCCAAAACAGTGCCCAACAAACGGAGCAACTGCCCTTTTTCATCATAAACCGGTTTCCCTCGAACTTCAATGTAACCGATCGAGCCATCTCTTCGGATTAGCCGCAGATCAATTTCAAAGCTTTGCCCCGACATAGCTCGATCGCGCACCATTGTCAGATAGCGCGATCGATCTTCTGGATGAAAGCGCTCGATTAATTGTTCGTTTGGCAGCGGTTTTTGAGTCGGATCGAGCTCATAAATGCGATAGACTTCTTCACTCCAAGTGGTTGTGGCTGTGGCGATATCGTATTCCCAACTGCCAATACGGGCAATTTTTTGGGCTTCCAGCAATCGGGATTCCGCCAACTGGCGATCGCTAATGTCGCGCGCTACCCAAACCGCAGAGATATCCGACAGTGGCGAAATTTTAGCAGCAAACCAAACTTCTTGGTTATTAATCGGCAGACTGTAATCAAAACTAATAGTTTGTTGGGTTTCCAATGCCTGTCGAACTTGAGCAAAATAAATCTCCTCCCTTGGCTCATGAAAAAATTGTTCGATGATGGAGTCGATCTGATTCGTCTGATAGTTGTATTGAAAAATTCCCTTGGTGGGTATAATTTGGATAGTTTCTTCTTGAATATCAAAAATCAATACAATATCTGTAATTGACTCAAATATTTTCACAACTTGCTCAGTAGAAGTGGAAAGTTTTTGTTCGAGCAATTTGCGCTCGGCAATTTCAGATTGTAATAGTTCGTTGGCACGAGCTAAGGCGCAGGTACGTTCGACCACTTCGGCTTCTAAAGTGCGATTGTAGTCAGTTAAGATTTTTTCAGCTTGTTTGCGCTGTACGATGTTAGAAAAAGCAGTGATGGCATAAATAATGTTTCTGCCTTCGTCGAAAATTGGTGTGGCGCGCACCTCAAAAGGAATAAATTTCCCATCTCGATAAAGTTCTACATCTTCAAGGAATACCGTTTCCCCGCGCAGTGCTCGGAATGCGGGCAGTTCTTCAGTGGGATAAAGCTGGTTTTGGCGGTAGATTTGATAAACTTCTACTGCTTCTTCTAAAGTCGAATCGGGAATAGTTTCTACGCCCAGCCAATGCTTGGCAGTTTCGTTGAAGTACACGACTTTACCGGAGGCCTCGTGGATAGATACTCCCGCAGGTATGGCTTCGAGAAATTGCTTGAGTTGGCTCTCTCTTTGCGCTAAAGCTTCATTTAAAGATTTTTGGTCTGCAAAAGCCTGTTGCAGTTGCGCTGCCATAAAATTGAAGGAATTGGCGAGTTCTCCCACTTCATCGAAGCGTCTAATTTCTAAAGGTTGATCCCATTTTCCTGTGGCAACATTTTTGGCAGCGGTATTCAAACGCATAATTGGCTTTGTTACCCAACGGGAAGTCAAAAATCCGATCGCGATCGCCAGCGGCAGTGTACCCGTCAATAACCAGAATGTATTGCGCGTATTTGCTTGAATGCGAGCCATGAAATCAGACTCTGGCACCACCACCACAATCAACCAATCAAAGCCACGGAAATCTCGATAGGGAGTGACGCGGACAAACTGCCTATCGCCCTTGTTCGCCAAGGTAAATCGCTGCGTTGTTTGCAGCGTGCGGAAGTTGCCAAATCGGTTGGCGAGTTGTCGAGCAATATCTCGCGTTGGGGCATCCTTGCTGTTAGTGGCTAGCAATGGCGTCGGTTGCTTTTTTGTTGGCGTCACCAAGGGTTTTTCTAGTGTGGATGTGGCAATCAGATTGCCCGATCGATCCATAATAAAAGTTTGTCCTGAAGCCGAGAATTGCAGCCTAGCCAGAAAGGTATTGATTGCCGAGGGCCCATTATTATCGGTGAGGCGATCGCGGGTACGTTCTCCTACTTGTTCGATTAACTGATGCGCTACATCCTCGACTGATTCCTGACCACTTTTGAAAGAAAGATAGCCCACTAGCCCAACTACACTTACCGTTTGCAAAACAAACGGCACAATCAGAACCGTTCGCAGTGGCAGCTTGCTGAAAAATTTGGCGGTTAGGCGGTTGAAGGGATACATGGGCATGGGTGTGAACCAATTGTGCTGGCGATCGTATTTTAACTGCTATAGTCTGCCTTTACCCCCGGCAATTGGCGCGCCCTACAGGCTCTGAAATGTTCCTCCGGGTTCAATATAGCCAACTATCAGCGAAGATTGGGCCCTGCTGTCAAAATTTGCTTCTGTCAGTTCTGTTTCTAGCTGTTTGGCATTTGATTCATTTTTACTTACAAAAACTGTGATAACTTTTCTAATTTCTTTGTGTCTCTCGGCAATCATGTCGTTAATTAAAAGCTCTATAAATGGCTTATTGGTTGGCAGAGAACTGCCCATATTTTGAATTTTAACTTCTGTTTGATTTCCCTCTGAATCTGTCAAAGCCCAGCTAGAGTAGCTTTCGGGAAGTTTATTAATAGTTTGATTCGGGTGCTGGAAGTGCAACCATTTAACAACTGCTGCCTCTGTTACGGCTACAGATTCATGCAGCCGATCGACAAAAGCATAGAAAGCCTCATTATCTTCTCGGTGAGCAAGTACGTAAGCTCGCAATTCCTTTCTGCTCATAGTTTGAAAATTAGGTCGGTTCATCAGAGGATCTCCATTGCCCGTTAGGATAAATCTCTATTTCGATAGTTTCACCAGCCAAAATGTAGACGTTATTTGTGCGTTCATCGAGCCGCACTATGTAGATAGGCTGATACATATTTGTTAACTCGTAGCAAACTACAAAGCATTTGAGTAACTGCGCTGCTGTAGGAATAATCTTTGCTCCTTCACTCTCACACTCTTTGTTGTTTAGTATACAGCAGTCAGAGTTTGCAGTATCTCGCGGATCGCCCTAATGCAAATTTGTTAACTTGGCTAAAACGGTGGCGAAGAGAGCGGGTTCGATCGGCTGTGTTAAGTGTTCGTTGTAACTCACATCTTGCACCATTCTCAATTACTTGTCTAGGAACAGGCAAGATGCCTGTTCCACAAGAAAACTCATTCTTTGTGGAACGGGCATCTTGCCCGTTCTTGACAATGGTGCAAGATGTGAGTTGTAACTGACATCTTGCACCATTCTCAATTACTTGTTTAGGAACAGGCAAGATGCCTGTTCCACAAGAAAATCTACTCTTTGTGGAACGGGCATCTTGCCTGTTCTTGAGAATGGTGCAAGATGTGAGTTGTAACCAGCGGCGATCGCCCGATCGCGGTCTTCTTCGCTAGCATAAGCTGTCAGCGCCACGGCCGGCAAGCGCTTGATTTTGTCGGATGCGGACGATCGCACTTTGCGGATCGGCGAGTAGCCGTCCTCAACGGGCATAGCGATATCACGGACTAAAATATCCGGCGGCGACTCATCTCAAGTGCCCCTTCTTACTCCGAGGCTGTTTGAGTGGCAGTGTCACCGTAAATGTCGCACCCTGGTCTTTACCGGGGCTTTCCGCCGTCACAGTGCCCCCGTGGAGTTGCACCAAGTGCTCGACGATCGCCAATCCCAGTCCCAAACCGCTGTCAGCCCTAGTTTTCGAGGCGTCTGCTTGTCGGAAGCGATCGAACACAAAGGGCAGAAACTCAGCAGGAATGCCCTTTCCGGTATCGCTGACAGTAATTTGCACGTAATTGGGTGATGAGGAATCGCTAACAGCTACCGCAGACAAGCGCACTTGCACATTTCCCCCCGAAGGCGTAAACTTGACGGCGTTAGTCAGCAAATTCCACACTACCTGCTGCAACCTCTGAGCATCGCCCCACATCAAGCTGACTGAGGGGTCAAGTTCTAACGAAACGGTGACAGACTTGGCCTCGGCTGCCAAACGAACTGAATTATGAGCCGCCTCGATCGTCTTTACCATGTAGAACCAGCCGGGTTTCAGGATCAGCTTGCCTTGAATAATCCGGGAAACGTCAAGCAAATCTTCCACTAGCTGGCTTTGCACCTTCGACTGACGCTCAATGGCTTCCAAACCCGAAGCTAATTTATCTTCGTTGTAGGGGTGGGCGCGCAGGACCTGTGCCCACCCATGAATCACATTTAAAGGCGTTCGCAATTCGTGGGAAAGAGAGTCTAGAAACTCGTCTTTCCGGCGACTGATAGCTTCTGCTTCCGCCCGCGCGGCTTGTTCGCGATCAAGCAACTGAGCGCGTTGGGCCTCGACTTGCTTGCGATCGCTGATGTCGGCGATGATCGACATACAGTTGATATTGCCGTTGCTGTCGCGGACTGGAGTTGCCCACAAACTGATGTCGATCGAGCTGCCGTCTTTCCTTTGGCGCTGGGTTTCCATGCCGGCGATCGCCTTTCCTTCGCGAATTCTTTTCAAATTAGCCATGAATTCCTCCCGCTTGTCTGCGGGAACGCAGGGCACAAATTGACCTACCGCTTCTGATTCATGCCAGCCAAAAATCCTCTCGGCTGCTGGGTTCCACATTTTCACAGTGCCGTCGTCGCAGTCCAAAACGGTAATTGCTAGGGGACAAGCCTCAATCAAAGCTTCTAAAGTTTGATGGATGTGCGATCGCGCTGCTTCTGCTTCTTTGCGATCGCTGATATCGACGTTCACCCCGATCATTCGCAAAGGCAAACCCCGATCGTCGGGAAATACCTTAGCCCTGCAAGCAATCCAGCCCACGCTTTTGTCGGGGCGGCAGATGCGGAACTCTATGTTTAATTCCTCCCCGGAAGCCCCCGCAGCTTGCACCTGCTGTTCGGTAACAGCGCGATCGTCTGGATGCACCATTTGGGCCCAACTTTCATAGCTGTCGATACCGTCGGCCGGCAGCCCGTACAAAGCCTCTAATTCCGGTGTAGACGCGATCTCGTTGGTTTGGACGTTCCATTCAAAAGTTCCGATTTTGCCTGCTTGCTGAGCGATTTGCAGCCGTTCTTGATTGTGTTTGAGTTCTGCTTCCACCCGCGATATCTCGGTCAAGTCGATGTAGAATGCGACGATCGTCTCTGGTTCGCGATCGTCCGGGCACAGAGTGGTTCCGCCCATCAGAATCGGCACGCGGCTGCCATCTTTGCGGATGTACTCTTTCTTGAAAGGAGTTGCGACTCCCTTAGTCCGCAGTTCTTGGGCCGCTAAGGCGTCCAGGTGCAGGTATTCGGGGGGGGTCATTCTGTCCCACCGCATCTGACCGGAGAGCCAGTCTGAGCGGTTGTAGCCGACCATGTTGAGCAGGGATTGGTTGGCGTAGGCGATGCGGCCGCTAAAATCGCCGATCGCGACTCCGAAAATATTTGACTCCAACAGCCGCCGGAATATGGCTTCGCTTTGCTGTATTACTCGTTTTGCTTGGTTGCGATCGGTGATTTCGGCTACCACAGTGCTGACTCCCAGCAGCGTTCCTGATTCATCGATCACGGGGTAAAAGCTGATTTGCCAATCCCGCAAAACTCCTGGCAGTTGCTTGGTTTCGGCCTTAACTTCCAAGTCGAGCACGGGGGTTTGCGTCGCCAGCACTTGGCGGTAAATCCGCTCTACCATATCGGCCATTTCGGGAATTACTTCTCTAGCGGTGCGCCCGATGTGATCTGCGATCGATCGGCCGTTGATCGCAGCGAGGCATTCGTTGAGGCGGATGTAGCGCAAATTGGTATCGACAAAGCACAGCCCGACTGGTGTGGTGTTGTAAACTAAGTCGAGTTCTGCTAGTTGGCGGCGAATGCGTATTTCGTTTTCTCGAAGTTGGTTTTGGGCTTGTTTGCGATCGGTGATATCGAGTACGAAGAATGCTCCTTTGTCTTGGCATCCTTGGAAGTTTCCGCCGCCGACTAAAACGGGGAAGCGCGTGCCGTCTTTGCGGAGATATTCTTTTTCAAAAGGCGCGCAACTTCCTGATGCTTCGACTTGCGCGAGGGCGACGCGATCGAGTTCTAGATATTCCGGCGCGGTGAGTTCGAGCCAGCGGATATTTCCCGAAACTAAGTCTTCCCTCGTATATCCGATCATTTCCAGCAAGGCGTCGTTAGCGTCAGTAACTTCGCCGTTGGCCTCCCAGAAACCGATGCCGATCATGTTAGATTCTACCACACTGCGGAAGCGCATTTCGCTTTCCCGCAAAGCTAATTCTGTTTGTTTTGCTGCGGTAATATCTGTGATAATTAGGCCGGCTCCGATTATTTCTCCCCTTTCATTTTTCACTGGGTAGTAGTTGGCTAGCCAGTAACCGAAATATCCCGGTTTCCCATCAGGTTCGCCGCTCATTTCTAAGTTTAAAACAGGCTGGCCCGTTTCTAAAACTTGCTGAATTATCGGCGCAAATTTGGCTGCATGTTCTGGCAACAATTGGCGGAAGTCTTGGCCGAGATGCTGTTCTATCGGCAAACCGTTGAGTTCTGCTAATACTTGATTGATACGGATGAAGCGCATTTCGCGATCCATAAAGCAAATCGCTAGGGGAGATGCTTCTAATAGCGAGTCAATTAAGGCGAAGGATTGCGATGTTTGAGATAGTGCTTGTTGCGCTTCAGTGTAAAGTCTGGCGTTGTCGAGGGCGATCGCCACGCGATATGCTAAATCTTCTAGCATTGCCATGTCTTCTGCACTGTACCGGCGGCCCAACTTTGAGGTAAAGCAAGTGATGGAACCCATTACCCGCCCGCGAGCCTTCAGCGGTACGCAAGCGTGAGAGCCGATATTGAGCGATTCCCTACGGGATAGCTTCGCTTCACGCAATTTTTCCTTTTCTGCTGGATTGTCGGCTCCGGCTGCTAAAATTTCCTCATCCACTTCGGCAATTAATTCGGATTTTCCGGTGCGGATTACCAGCGGATAGCCGTTAACAGCATTGTCGGCGATCGAACTTCGGATGCTGAAGTTATTAAGAGTATCAACCATAGAGGGTTCTGCGTGAGCCACAGCGACTAGACGCACTTTTGACCCCGTTTCGGTCAAATGAATGCAGCACCCGTCGGCGATCGAATTTACTGCTAATTCTGCTACCTTTTGCAGCACGGTTTCCCCGTCAAACGCATCAGCCAGCATTTTGCTGACTTCAGCTAAAAATGCCGAGCGCTGCTGTTCTCTTTCCGCTTTTTCCCTTGCTGTTTGCTCGATTGTTAACTGCAATCTTTGAGTTTCGGCAAGTTTTATTTCTGTGATATCGCGGGCGACAATTAAGGCTGATTCTGGTACGCCATTTTTGTCAAATTCTGGAACTACGCGGGATTGATAACTTCGGATGCCGTTGATTGATAAAGCCTGAAATTCGATAATTTCTTCTTGACCTGTTTCTAACACTTTGTGCAGGGTTTCATCCCACATCTGGCACTGTTCCGGCGGTATTCCTATTTCTTGACTGGTTTTACCGAGGAAGAATGAAATTGGTTTTCCTTGGCTTCTTTCAACTGCTTGATTGACATAAATATAACGCAGATTTTTGTCAGTGCGGATAATGATATCTGGCGTATTTTCTAGCAGCGTTCTCAGTTGCTGTTCGCTGTTTGCCAAAGCTGCTTGCGCTTGTTGTCTTTCCGTGACATCTCTCACCGTGCCCACATATCCGATGAGTTCGCCGGAGTCGGAAAACATCGGCGATGAACAAACGTTAATCCAGCGCACAATCCCTTCTGGTGTTTGCAGGCGATACTCGATCGCATATTCCCCACCTTGCCGAGTATAATCCAGCCATCGGCTCAATACGCGATCGCAGTCTTCCGGGTGAATGCACTTCTCCCAACCGTCTCCTAAAAGTTCTGTCAAACTCAAGCCGCAAATAGCCTGACAGCGTGGGTTTGCATAGGTGTAGCGCCCCTCAAAATCTGCCATAAAAATGCCAACCGGCGAACAGGAACTTAAACAGCGAAATCGTTCTTCTTGAGCTTGCAGCGCTTCTTTAGCTACTGTCAGTTCTGCTGTCCGCTGTTTGACGCGGCTTTCTAGTTTGGTGTAGGATAAAGCCAGGGCTATTTCTGCTTCTTGGCGATCGGTAATATCAATGCCTGTTCCTATCACATATTCTACCAAACCATCGCTATTGGTCGTCACAGTATTCGACCAAGAAATTAAGCGCTTAGAGCCGTTTTTAGTGCGCCAATAGTTTTGATATTCGCTGTTAAAATGTTCGACTTTTAGCTGGGTAAAAATTGTTTTAACTGGATCTATTTCTTCGGGAATTAAGAACAAATCCCAAACATATTTATTAATTACTTCTGCTGTCGAGTAGCCTGTAGTTTTTTCGCAAGCTTGGTTAAAGCGGACAATCCGTCCTTGGCTGTCGAGAACTACAATCAAGCAAGCTGTCGTGTCAATTACTTGGTAAATAATATTACGTTCTATTTCTAATTCTTGTTCGGCGGACTTTAAGCCAGCATACCAAGCGATAATCATTGCAGCAGCCAAAAGTAAGATTGCAGAACCTGCCTGGAAGGAAAACAGTAACAGAGTTGTCAGCAGTAAAGCCGTGCCGGCACTAAATGTAGCAATACTGTAAGATTTAATGGGTAAGGGCAAGACCTCAAACTGGCTCATTTTTGTTGACCTGTAGCGATGGCGCGATCGCACTATTGCTTATGTCGATGAAACAACCTTGTTAAAACTTAGTTAAAACTAAGTATTTATTTTTTCTATACAAAACCACATTTGTCTGCTCTGTGCCATCTTCCCAGAGGCAGATTGGGAGGGGGATTTCTGCTGAATCAACTGCTATCATAGAGCCAGGGACAAATTAGATTATCTAATTTCTGGGAGAAATAAGCGAGTGAATCACAAGCTGGCCAAAATTATCGGATTATTTTTCGCAGCCGCCACCCTCTTTGGATTCGTCGGTTACGCGCTTCAAAATCCCGACTTCGCCAGCAGCTCAGCGATATCGATCGGCTTCCCCAATCTTACCACCGCGGCCGCCGGGGCGATCGACAACAAACGATCCCAAATCTATCTTAACGGAACTTGGCAATTTGTCCCCGCAGTTGGCAACCCCCAAAACCCCCCCGTCTCTCCAAATTGGGGTTCCATCTGGGTGCCGGGAGACTGGCAAAAAGAAAACCACCAATCCGTACCCGGAATCATCACTCGCGGCAGCGGCAAAGATTGGGAAAACTTCAACAGTAAACAACTATCAAAAGCTTGGTATCAGAGAAATATAGACATTCCCGGCGACTGGACAAACCGCCGAATTTTTCTCGACTTAGCCAGAGTCAGCACCGATGCAGTCATCTTTGTCAACGGCATTAACTGCGGTCAAGTCCCCTGGCCCTACGGCACTATTGAAATTACCAAAGCAGCCAAACCCGGTCAAAACACCCTATCTATTTTAGTGATAGCAGTATCCGATGAAAAGGAAAAAGCCGTCATCATGGGCCCCACAGAAATCTACACAGAAAAATCAAAATTGGAATCGCGGGGAATCATCGGCGAGGTAAGGCTTCTGATCCTTCCCCCAGGCCCGTTAATTAGGGACGTATTCGTCCAAACTTCCACCCGAAAGAAGCAAGTTAAATTAGATGTAGAACTCAAAGACGTTGCCCAAAGCGGTCAAGTAGAAATAATCGCGCAAATGCTCGACGAAAAAGGCAAAGTAGAACAAAAATTTACAGGCACTGCCAAGGTTCAAGCTAAACCCATTCAAACCGTACAAGTTCAGTGGAATTGGTCAAATCCCCGTCTTTGGGATGTCGGGCAACCAAACCTTTACACCCTGAAATTAGAAGTAAAAGGCAGCGGCATTGACACGCAATACGACCAACCTTTTGGCTTCCGCGAATTTTGGATAGAAGGGCGCAAATTTTTCTTAAACGGAACCGAATTGCGGCTGCGACCAAACTTGCACTCCGAGTCTTGGCAAACCGGGACAGTTGAAGTTGCTGACAGGCTAATTGATGGCTACGTAAAAGCAGGTTTTAACATAACAGAAATGTGGCCTTGGAATCACGACGAACGGGGTAAGTGGCACTTCCGAGAGTTATTTTCGGAAAGAGCAGACCTCAAAGGTTTTCCAATTATGGCTCCCGCCTTAGACATTCGTCCTATCGCTTGGAACGGCAAGTGGAAGAACCCCCTGTGGAAAAATCGCTGGAAAGACCGAATGGTGACTGAAATGCGCCGCTACCGCAATCATCCATCAGTATTAATGTGGGCGACAAGTCCTAATTTTTTCGGCAACGGTGACGACCAAAATCCCCGTCGCATCGGCCAAACTAAAGTAGAAGGAACTCTCAGTCCGCCGGACAATGAGCGTTTGCGGGTCAACACTCCCCTAGGAAATGACGCTATAGCGACGATTAAATCCGCTGACCCCACCAGACCTGTAATGGTACACCAAGGCGCACAGTTCGGCGATGTTTATGCGCTGAATTCTTATTTAAATATGATTCCCTTGCAAGAACGGGAAGAGTGGATTTCTGAGTGGAGCAAAACCGGGGAAAAGCCCTACATGGCAGTCGAGTTTGGCACTCCTCTGCACGCAACGATGATGCGGGGCCGCAAAGGTTTTGGTCAGGCAATTCTCAGCGAACCTTGGATGACTGAGTTTGCGGCAATTTATTTTGGCAAGCAGGCTTACGAGTTGGAAACTGCCGCTTATAAAACTACAATTCGCCAGCAATTTGTCAAGGGTCAGGAATATCAAAGCTGGCATTTTAAAAACGAGTTAGATTTTGCACCCGCTTTTCAAAAGTTGCAGCAGTTATTCAGTACAAATACTTGGCGGAGTTGGCGGACTTTTGGAATGTCTGGGGGGATGATTCCTTGGAATGACGGACATGGTTGGGAAGTTTCCGAGGCGGGCAGAAAAAAGGTGGATATTGGGGCATTCCAACCTGGTCGCCGGGGAGTTTATTTGAAGCAAGTCTCAAATAATCTTTTGAATTATTACCAGCCAGAAGCTTATACGGTTCATCCTGGGGGCGAGGCAATTATGAATAATAATAGCTCGACTTTGGCTTGGATTGCTGGTGCTAGCCCGGTTTTTACTGCGAAAGATCACAATTTATTTGTGGGCGGAAAACTGGCCAAGCAAGTAGTGTTAATTAACGATACGCGGACGGCGCAAGAATTTTCGTTTAATTGGCGGGTTTTGGTGGGGGGTAAAGAAGTAAAAAAAGGCGAGAGAAAAGGCAGGATTGAGGCGGCAGGAACGCTGTTTTTCCCAATAGACGTAAAATTGCCAAATACCATTTCTAGCAAGGCTGACGGCGAAATTCGCTTGACTGCGCGAGTGGGCGAGCGATCGCATTCTGATACATTTGCTTTCCGCGTTTTTCCCAAACAATCCAACATCAAAGATTCGGTGACAATTTTCGATCCAGCGGGCAAAACATCGGCAATGTTAAAACAATTAGGTTATCAGCTTGTACCGTGGAATGGTTCGCAAGTCTCCTCGCTATTAATTATCGGTAGGGAAGCATTTTCTAGCGGGGAAAATTTGCCGGGAAGTGTAGAAAGTTTTGTGCAAAACGGCGGCAAAGCCATTGTGTTTCCTCAGCGCCGGGAATGGCTGGAGAATACGGGTTTCCGGGTTGCCGGCCATGTCAGCCGCCGCGCTTATCCAGTTGACAGCAGCCATCCCGCAATTAGCGGTTTAGACAGTGAAGATTTGCGGGATTGGGTGGGGGAAAGCACGCTGCTTGAAGCTTATCCAGATACAATTAAAACTGGCCCTAATTTGACTCAGGCAAATAAACATTGGTACGGCTGGCGCTGGGGAAATCGCGGCGGTGTCAGTAGCGCTTCTATTGAGAAGCCGCACCGCAGCGGTTGGCGCCCCATTTTGGAATCTGAGTTTGATTTAGCTTATTCGCCGCTGATGGAATTGGATTACGGAAAAGGGCGGCTGATTTTAAACGAGTTGGATTTGGAAGACCATTATTCTGTCGATGCTGGGGCGGCGCAGTTAGTGCAACAAATTGTGAGTTACGGCATGAATTCTCCGGTACTTGGAAAGCCGGAACAAGTGGTTTTAATTGGGGGAGATGAAGATGCCCAAAAGTTGGACAGTTTGGGGGTAATTTATCAGCGCGCTAGTTCGCTTTCTAATGATGTTGGTTTGGTGATTGTGGGGAGAGAAGCGAATCTGAAAGATGCAGATTTGCGCGGTTATTTGAATGCGGGCGGGAAGGCGTTTTTCTTGCCGCGTCAAGTGCCTGCTGCGGGTTTGGGCGTGGGTTTGCAGCAAGCGCAGGATTTTGGGGGTTCGCTGGCGGTTCCGAGTTGGGATGAGGTGAAGGGGGTTAGTGCCTCAGATTTGCGATCGCGCTCTTTTTATGATACTTGGTTGATTAAGTCTGGGGGAGAAGTCGGTGCTGACGGTTTGTTAAGTCGGGTCAAAGTTGGTAAGGGTGTGGCGATTTTTTCTCAGATTGAACCGGACAGTTTGAATGCTGATACTAAGACTTATTTGCGTTTTACTCGCTGGCGGCAAACCAGGGCAAATGCTCAGATTTTGGCTAATTTAGGGGCTAGTTTTAAGGCGGATGGATCTGTGTTTAGCGGTTCGAGTCGGGAGTTTTATCACTGGGATTACAGAACGGATTTTGAGAAGGGGGATGATCCTTATCGGTATTATAGATGGTAGGATTTTTTAACCGCAGAGGGCACAGAGTACGCAGAGGAAGAGAAGAGAGAGATGAATAATTTAGTCCGGGACGCATTTCGATCGAAGAAACCGGGTTTTTTACTAAATCTGTGGTTTGCAACGAAGTATTTTCGTAAAAAAACCCGGTTTCTGGAGTCCGGTGTGTAAGTCCTAATACTGTTAAATATCAAAGGTCAAAGTGACGGCGGAAGCGCGGGTCTAGTTTGTCGGTTTTCTTTTGGTTGCAGGCGCTGCAGAGGGTTTGCAAGTTGCTGATGTCGTTGCTGCCGCCGCGCGCTAGGGGGATGATATGATCGATCGTCAGTTGGGTTTCTAGTTTGGTTTGGCCGCAGCTTTGGCACTGGTATTTATTGCGAGTAAATACATATTTTCTGACTTCTGGGGGAATGGGGATTCTAGGGGTTTTAGTCATCTTGTTTTGCTAACTCTCTTTAGGCATTTTTTGACGCAAATCTTCCAGAGGAGAAACAACTTTAGTATCTGCTGATTTTCCAGTTTCGGCAATTTCTCCAACTTCAAGCTCTTCAGGCTGAAACTCTAAAGTAATTCTCACTTTTCCTCTTTGCCAACTCTTCGCACCAGGCTTAAGTATTTTACAATCTATTCCTTCTCTAAACCAAGTTTCTTTTAATTCTGTCCATCCCGCTTGAGCTTTTATTAGAGTCATCATCGCTGCAATAAACTCACTTATTGTAAAGGTGCGGTTGGTGACTAAAATGTGATCCGAATATACAGACACCACATCGTCACGTTTCAGTGAATCAAAGTTATCATTCATTTTTATTTCCGGTTTTGGCTATTGTAATTATAAGGGTTTTTGGTGAAACTTGTACAAGTATTATTTAGTTTGAATAGATACCGGGCGAGGAAAATCGCGTCTACACAAACCAAGCAAAAATACCGGGCGAATGTAATTCGCCCGGTATTTCAATTACCCCCATTCCGATTCCAATTGTTCACCATCCACCGACACGCTATCATTTTGTCCAATTACAGGCAACAAATGCTCGTGCAACTTCATCGCCTGCAAACAACTATTAATCCCAGAAACCGCCCGATCGTACTCTTGAATCTTCTGCTCATTCTCAGCTTGCCGCCGCAGATTCCCAGCAATCTTTTCCTCCGCTTCCTGTGCCAAAGTTTGCTCCAAATAATCGCGGGCTTGACTGTATTTCTGTAAAATATCATCAGCTTGCTTTTGGGCCAGCGGCAACAAATGCTCTTTCAGGGTTTGGTTGACAGTTTGGCGGAAAGTTTGCCGAATAGTTCTAGATACTTTTGGCTCAAAATCTAGCCGCAATAATTGCCTAATTGCCGGTTGGGCGTCCACCATGTTTTCGCAGTCGAAACCTTGAGAAGTTTGCTGCAAAGTTTCCCGGAATTGATAAATTGAAAATGTGCCTTCGTCGTAAAAACGGGGACTTTCTCGCACGTAGCGATCGCACTCAACGCCCGCCGCATTTACCAAAGCATCAGAAACCCGCTTTGATAACTCCTCTAACTGCTGTTCAATTCCCCCGTCGTTCCCTAACAACCGATAGAGTAATCGATAGTATTCCGACTTGCGAACGCTATCTTTCAAATACTGAAAATAATTATCAACCAGTGACTTAGTAGCCTCTACTAAAATATCTTCCAACTGATTCGCTAAATAATAAAGCGCTTCAACTAAAACAGCAATTAAAGGTGCTGTGGCATTGCGGGGATGATTCCGCAAAGTGCGTCCGTAAGCCGCCTCAACAGAAAATCCGTCTAACAATTCATCCAAGCGCCGGATCATCCGAGATTGCAGTTGCCGAAAGTCTATATCGAAAATATCGCATCTGTTCATAATCATTTCATTGACTTCTTCGGCGATATGTTCCCGAAAATCCTGTCCGACTTGCTGCAACTCTTGATTTAGTCGCAAAAGTTCCTGTGCTTTCATTGCTTCAATTTCGCGGGGCTGGCTGTCCAAATTCCGCTGAATTGTTTGGTAATGTTTCCGCAGTTGAATGCACAAATCTTCTAAATCGTCAGCTAAATTTTTGAACAGTTGCGGGCGTTTTTCTTCTGTGAGGTAACGGGTGATGGCTGTGCGAAAATCTTCGATGCCGCTATCTTGAATTAATTGAGCAATTAATGGTTGTCCTTGTTCTGCAAGAATCCGCACGTAGTTTTCATTGGGTGTTTCGTAGCTGTTCACTGAAATGCGAAATTTGCTCGGAGACAGTTTGCCGGAATTCGCACAGTAGCGATTAAATTCACTAACAAATTGCGGAGTTTCTTCACTATTACTAAAAAAATCTGAATCTAATTTATCATCTCCCGAAACTCGCCCTTGACTGCTGGCAAAGATTGTATTTAAACCAAAGCGATCGCGCCCTGTTGTCCCTCGAATCAAACTCCCGTAAAATCCCAACAATCCGCTAGTTTTGTAAACTCTGGCAGTATCGCGAAAGTCGGAATTAATCAGATTTTCTAAGCGCTGTCGCAGTTGCGTGTTGTACCAAGTTTCGTCAATGCGGTTAAAAATGTAAAACAGTCGATCGCGAATTCCGGGATTTCCCCGTGTCTTTTCCATCAACTCGGTTTCCTCCGTCGTCATTTCCCCAGACGAAGCCGCTTTCAAAACGCACACAACCGCCGAAGTATCCGGGCTTTCAATCTTATCATAAGTCAATTCTGCATCCCGTTGCACTGGTGCATCAATTCCCGGCGTATCGATAATAATATTGCCATCTTGCAGCAGCGGATGATAACAGTAATATTCAACTCGCTTGAGTACAGCGCTGTTACTACCGCGACGGGCATAACTAGCAGCTTCCTTGAGATTGGAAAAATTAAACTGTTCCATCGAGTAGGTAGCGTTTTCGAGAGTTTGGATGCGATCGCGATTTGCCTCAAAACCTTCTAACAGCAGCATCAAAGCCTTAGCTTTTTTGGCAACCTCGGATTTATTTTCGCCGCCTTCCGTTTCAATAATTATGTTACATCCCTGAGACAACAGCGACACTACATCTGTTTGATTAATATTAAGTTCAGTAGCTAAACCTAACTGATGGCAAAGCACAGAAGCTTGCTGGCTAATCTCAAACTCGCTCAAAAAAGTGAGAACAACCCGCTCTTTTTCCGGCTCAGCAAAGGCGATATAACATTCAGTACCTGTCGCGTGCCCTTCTGCACTGTAGAGCAATTCCCGCTCCAGCAAAGCATTAATTAGCATGGATTTTCCCGCACTGAAAGCGCCAGCAAACACAATTTCAAACTCAGGAGAAATTGCCTTTTTCAGAGAAGCTTGTACCGCCGTGATATCTTGTTGTCGCAAAGAGGATTCCTGACGCAGCAGTTGCAGTAAAGAGTCAACTTGCTCTTGCAGATTGTTGCATTGAGGGGGCATTTGAGTCATCGCGGCAGACTGCTCCTGATTGTGGGAAAATTACCTTAGTCTTAATTCTCTGCTAGTTCAGGAATAATCACAACAGTAATTTTACTTATGCGATCCGGGATTGCTGAAAGTGCGATCCTCTTCGAGGGCTCCGCTAACGGCTATTCTGCGGGTAAATCTTGTGTTTGCAGCCAAGCTGTTAAATCTGATATGTCGTTAAAATTTAACAAGGCTTCTCCTAAGTTTTCCAATTGGTCGATCGACAATTCCCCAATTAGACTTTGAACTTCGGGAGTGACAGCACCTACACGGCGTTCCAACAGACGAACAATCAGTGCTATTTGTCCTTCCTTAATTCCTTCTTGTCTGCCTTTTTCTGTTGCTATGCTGACGGCTTTAGTGATTTCTCCCCGACGGTCTTGGATGTAAATTTCCTGTTTTTGCAACTCGCTTAATTCGTCATAGCTCAAATTAGCTTTAGTCGCTATTGCAAATGCTTGACTAATCTCTGGCACCTCTTCCATTGTTGCAGGTACTGCGTTTAAGTCCCTAGCAGTTTTGAGAAAATAAATCCACTTATCGGTTAATGTTTCTAACTCGTTCAAACTTTTTTGGAACTTGGGTAACTCAACAAAAACCAATTCACAATCGAAAATAGGATAATCGCTCAAGAACTCTCTTTCTTTCAGGACAAACCGCGAAATTACTTTCCTAAAATCCTCAAACATCTCAAAATCAGTGATGGTCAAGGCAATCACTGGATTCAACATTACATATTGTTCTGCTGTTTCTAATTGCGTTGAATAAGCTTTGGCTGCATTGTACAAAATCCGCTTTTCAAAAGCCTCTACGTTCAAAACCTGCATCTCGATAATTACATTTGTGCCGTCATTTAACTGAGCTCTAATATCGACGTAAGTATCCTTAAGACCTCGAATTAGCGGTAGTGAATGAGGATCGAGGATTTGCAAACTTTCGATGGTGGGCTGACTGTCATACAGCAAGGCATTCAAAAAACTCTTGAGAATGTCTTTGCTATTTTCAGAACCGAATATTTTTTTGAAAGCAAAATCAGTTTTAGGATTGATGAATGTGAACATATTGGTAAGGGTAAATTTGTAATAGTTAAGTCTTCAGGTGCGGGAGGCGCACCCTACTAGATTATAGCAACCAAACTTCTGGTGTGCATTGCACGCTACAGAATTAAACCGACAAATTTTGACGCGGTTTAAAAAATTCTATCTGCCGCAATTTTTCGTACAATTCCCGTTCCTCCTCGCTAATTTCCTTGGGGATTAACACCTGAATTTCTACCAATTGATCGCCCCGATCGCCATTTCCTGTTGGATAGCCTTTGTTAGCCAGTCGCAACCGCTTTCCAGACGTTACTCCCGGTGGCAATTTCATCTTTACCAAGCCGTCTAGCGTCGGTACTTCCACCTCTCCCCCCAACACCGCTTCGCTGGGAGTCAGTGGCAATTCGCAGCAAATATCCGACATTTCCAATCGAAAAAATGGATGGGGAGAAACCGTGATTTTCAAATATAAATCCCCGCCGCCCATACCTTGATTTCGCAAGCGAATCCGCTGGCCTGATACCATAGCAGGAGGCAGAGTCACCTCGATCGCTCGCCCATCTTCCAAACGAATTCGCTCAGTACCACCCGAATAAGCCCTTTCCAAAGGCAGAGTTAGCCTGGCCTCAATGTCTCTTCTCGTTTCGCGATCGACTGTTTCCCGTCGCATTTCGCGATCGACTGCTTCCCGTCGCATTTCGCGATCGTCCACATCCCGTCGCATTTCGCGATCGACTGCTTCCCGTCGCATTTCGCGATCGTCTGTTTCTCGTCGCATTTCGCGATCGTCAAAATCCCTTCTAGGTGGGCGAGAATTAGCCACATAACTCGTTTTCTTAGAAGCCGTACTCCACGGTTCCGAGGAGGCTACTCCCTGTGTATCATTCGCTGTCGCCATCCTCACTTCTCGGCGCCTTCCGAGCACTTGATCGAGAAATTTATTAAAATCCGAGTAATCACTAAAATCGACATCTTCGGTCGGTTTTTTGCGAGTATTTTTAGTGTTTCCCCAAGTTTTGAAATTGGGAAGTCGCACCCCTTGCTTTCCTTGAAATCCCTTTTGTTTCCAGAATTTACTAAACTGATCGTATTGAGCGCGCTTCTCGATATCGGAAAGAATATCATAAGCTTCATTAATATCCTTAAACTTATCTTCAGCAGATTGATCCCCTGGATTTACGTCAGGGTGCAACTGTCTGGCTAGCCGTCGATAGGCTTTTTTTATCTCATCAGCCGTGGCATCTTTGGGCACTCCCAAAATTAGATAGTAATTGCGAAAATTCTGCATATTTAGTCATTAGTCATTAGTTATTAGTCATTAGTCATTAGTCATTAATTATTAGTCATTAGTCATTAGTCATGCTGCTTCCCTGCTTCAAACTAGGGACTAATGACTAGGGACTAATGACTAACCACTAATTAGAGCCAATCGTCGTCATCATCCCAATCGTCGCTTTGATTTTGATAAGGGCGAGTGGGGCGATTAGCACTGCTTCTACGATCGCCCATTCGATCGCCCATTCGATCGCCCATTCGATCGCCCATACGATCGCCCATTCGATCGCCCATTCGATCGCCGGTGCGATCGTAGGGACGATCGGGAATTGGATCGACAGTCGATCGCCTGTACGGTTTAGCATTTTGATAATAGCTGTTGTCATCGCTGCGCCGCTTGGTACCGTCGCCCGTAAAAGTCCGCTTCACAGACTCAAAGAAATCATCATCATCGTCATCATCAGCAAAAGCTGAAACTTCCCGGCTCAAATCGTAAAGAGCATCTTGCAAATCCGAACCAACTTGGTCAACTCCCCGCTCATCATTGCGTTCCAAACTGTCTCGCAATTCCCGAATTAAAGTTTCAATTCGCTGGCGGCTTCTTTGAGCAAACTGCATTCCGCGATCGAGCGCAACTTCTCGCAACTGCCGCTCAGCTTGATAAGCTAAAGCTTCAGCGCGATTGCGTTTTTCTACCCTTTCCCGCTGCAACTTATCAGCTTGAGCAAACTGTTCCGCATCGCGAATCATTTGATTCACTTCCTGCTGACTCAGCGTCGAAGCACCTTGCACAGTAATGCTTTGTTCCCTGCCGGTAGTTTTGTCCAAAGCTGTCACCAACAGCATCCCGTTAGCATCAATATCAAAAGCTACTTGCACCTGCGGAATCCCTCGCGGTGCCGGCGGAATTCCAGTTAGTTTAAACCGTCCCAAAGACTTATTATCTCTGCCTAATTCCCGTTCCCCTTGGATGACGTGAATTTCTACCACAGTTTGGTTGTTTTCAGCAGTGGAAAAAATGTCCGATCGCCTGACGGGAATAGTAGTATTGCGAGGAATCAGTTTTTTCATCACCCCGCCGATAGTTTCCAAACCCAGCGACAGCGGCGTCACATCCAACAGCAGCACATCGCGGACATCCCCACCCAAAATACCCGCTTGAATTGCCGCACCCACCGCCACAACTTCATCGGGATTCACATTTTGATTCGGTTCTTTATCAATCAAGTTGCGAACAACTTCCTGCACCAAAGGAATGCGAGTCGAACCGCCGACTAGCACAACTTCATCAATGCGAGAAGGACTCAAACTTGCATCAGCCAAAGCTTGTTTGACCGGCCGCCGCAACCGCTGCACCAAATCTGTGCACAGCCCCTCAAATTGACCGCGAGTTAGTCGCGTTTCCAGATGCAAAGGCCCGTCTTCATTCGCATCGATAAACGGCAAATTAATCTCGGTGACACCGACTCCCGACAGCTCAATCTTGGCTTTTTCTGCCGCTTCGATCAAGCGCTGCAAAGCTTGGCGGTTGCGTCGCAAATCAATTCCTTCTTTTTCTAAGAATTGTTCTGCCAACCAATCCACAATTTTGGAGTCAAAATCATTGCCGCCCAATTGAGTGTCGCCGCTAGTTGCTTTGACTTCAAATACTCCGTCTCCCACGTCTAAAATCGACACATCAAAAGTACCGCCGCCCAAATCAAACACTAAAATAGTTTGACTTTCTCGCCTCTCCAAACCGTAAGCTAAAGAAGCCGCCGTCGGCTCATTTAAAATCCGTTTGACATCAAGTCCGGCAATTCGTCCAGCATCCCGCGTCGCCTGTCGCTGGGAGTCGTTGAAATAAGCGGGAACAGTAATTACAGCCCCCGTCACCTCTTGTCCCAGATAGCGGCTGGCTTCATCGGCCAGTTTCCGCAAAACCATCGCCGAAATTTCCTCTGGGGCAAAATCTTTTTTCAGGCGGGGACACTTGATTTTGATGTTCCCGTTTTCGTCGCGGCGAGTTGTGTAAGGGACGCGCTTTGATTCTGGAGTCAGTTCGGTATATTTGCGTCCGATGTACCGCTTGACGGCGTAAAAGGTGTTTTGCGGGTTGAGAACAGTCTGGCGTCTGGCCATCTGTCCCACAAGGCGTTCTCCTTCCTTTGTGAAAGCGACTACCGAGGGAGTTGTCCGCATCCCTTCTGCATTGGCAATCACAACCGGTTTGCCGCCTTCCATGACGGCTACTACTGAGTTTGTTGTTCCGAGGTCAATGCCAACTACTTTACCCATGCGTCAGTTGTCTCCTGTGGCGTTGTGTGTAACTTTTTCAATATAAGCGTTAAGTATGATTGCATTTATTGTACCGCGTCGAGAAGCGGGGGCTGCAGGGGGATTGCCTCACCTGCGGTTCAGGTTGCTGGGGTTGGCTGGGTACGATCGACCTTTTTTCGATACGGTTTGGCGCAGCAACCGAGGAGTAAATTGATTAGAACTCATATCTTGCACCATTCTCAAGAACAGGCAAGATGCCTGTTCCACAAAAATTCAATGTTCTTGTGGAACAGGCATCTTGCCTGTTCATAAAAGCCTAATTGAGAATGGTGCAAGATATCAGTTAGAATGGATAGCAAAAGTTATCCTATCATTAACATAGAGGTAGCCTGAGTGACCGGATTAGAAGTATTGTAGTCAGTTGAGTTTCTCAATCTAAAAGGCAAAGCAGTTAAAGATAAGTGGGATGAAGATTGAGGTTATTACAAGTAGGAATTACGCACGGGTGGTCAGAAACCGGGTTTTTTTACGAAAATCTTTCGCACTCACCCACAGATTCGGTAAAAAACCCGGTTTCTTGGGCATAGATGCGTAAGTCCTGACAAGATTAATTTTCACTACAAACTTAAGGAGGCAAGAGTTATGCAAAGCATTAAAGTACGATCGCACGTCGGATCAGACGGGATGTTGCATTTGCAAGTCCCGGTTGGGATAAAAGATACAGATTTAGAAGTTATTGTAGTTTTCCAGCGCATAACACCAGCAACTGAGGCTAAAAAACCGGAAGATTTAGGCTGGTCTCCCGGTTTTTTTGAAACGGTAATCGGAAGTTGGGAGGGAGAACCGCTTGTCCGTCCCGATCAGTTGGAATATGAAATGCGGGAAGAATTGCTGTGATTTATCTGTTAGACACCAATACTTGCATCCGTTTGTTAAATCCAGACCGCAACTCATCGGTATCTCGCCGACTAGCAATGATTCGGTCAGGTGATGTAGCAATATGCTCTGTAGTTAAAGCAGAACTTTACTGGGGTGCTTTTAAAAGTTCTCGTCAAGATAGCAATCTAGCTCGACTAGAACGTTTTTTCAATGAGTTTGTAAGTTTGCCTTTTGATGACCAGTCTGCCCTAATTTACGGTCAAATTCGCACTCAATTAGCTGCATCTGGGACACCTATCGGCCCTAATGACCTTTTGATTGCCTCTATTGCTCTCGCCAACAACCTAATTCTTGTAACTCACAATACCCGCGAGTTCAGCCGTGTTGAGGGTTTGCGTCTGGAAGATTGGGAGATAGAGGTCTGAGTTATACCAATTTCATAAAGTTATGCTACATAGAAAGTTTTACTCCCCCCCTTAATAAGGGGGGGTTGGGGGGGGTAGATATGTAGCGCTATTTTATGAATTTGGTATTAGATGTATCGAGTTCGCCTACAATCACAATCTCGCTCCAACAATGCCTGCAATCAAAAAAATAAAACTATGAAATTCACCCTAGATGTAGAAAACAATCCCGCAGGCTGGCCGGATCACACTCAATTACCAGAATCCGACGGCACTTTTGTGAAAAACTTTCAAGAACATCCCCAAAGCATTCTGTTAACCGATTCAATTACTCCCGTCTTCCAAAGCATTCATCTAGATGGTAACTATTGCATCGGTCAAGACTGCGGCATTTATTGGCGATTAACTGACCCGTTAGAAAAGGGTGCAGAAGCGCCAGACTGGTTTTATGTGCCCAATGTTCCGCCAACTATTGACGGTCAATTGCGCCGTTCTTATGTGATGTGGCAAGAATTTGTAGCACCGTTAATTGTGTTAGAGTTTGTATCGGGCAATGGTGCAGAAGAACGGGACAGAACGCCTTTGTTGCGATCGGGTCAACAGGAAACTAAGCCGGGGAAATTCTGGATTTATGAAAATGTCATCCATCCGGCCTTTTACGGAATTTATGAAGTAACTAAGGCTAGCGTTGAAGTCTATCACATGATCGAAGATAGGTATCAATTAGTTGCTGCAAACGATCGCGGTCATTATCCCATTGCACCGTTAGGGGTGGAATTGGGAATTTGGCAAGGAAGGTATCAAAATGTTGAGTTACCTTGGTTGCGCTGGTGGGATAGTCAAGGGAATCTGTTGTTATCTGGCTCTGAAAGAGCAGAACAAGAACGGCAAAGAGCAGATCGCGCCGAAGACCAATTAGAGCAATTGCGCGCTCAATTGCGATCGGCTGGAATTGAACCGCAATTGTAAGCAGGTTTGTAGTGATGACTTTAGTCCTTCCATGTGATTTTTTAAGGACTAAAGTCCTTACTACAAACTTTTTTATGTACAACTAATATAACAGAGGAAACCAAGTGCCGCGCATTTTTGACAACATCGAACAATCACTGCTACCAGCATTGCGAGACACCATTAAACTCTCCTATCGGGCAGATTTTTGCGTGGGCTATTTCAATCTTCGGGGATGGCGGAGAATTGGCGATTTAATCGAAGCTTATGTGGGAAATCCAGGAGCCTGCTGCCGCCTTTTGGTGGGAATGCAAAGTTTGCCATCAGATGAATTGAATGCTAGTTTTAGCCTGATTTCCCATCACGGGGGGATTGACAATAATGCCATTATTCGGCTCAAAAAACGGATGGCTGAGGAATTTCGCCACCAGTTGACGATCGGCGCTCCCAACGATCGCGACGAGCAGGGCTTACGCAGGTTAAGCTATCAGATTAAAAGCGGAAAAGTTATTGTTAAATTATTCTTAGCTTACCCACTGCACGCTAAACTTTATCTCGTTCATCGTCAAGACCCAAACAGCCCAATTGTAGGTTTTTTGGGCAGCAGCAATCTGACTTTATCGGGACTGTCAAAACAAGGGGAATTGAATATTGATATTTTAGATTTTGATGCTTGTAATAAGTTGCAAAAATGGTTTGACGATCGCTGGGAAGAATACGGCTGTGTTGATATTTCTAAAGAACTCGCAGAAATTATCGATCGCAGTTGGGCTAGAGCAGAACTAATTCCACCTTATCACATCTATCTCAACATTGTCTATCATTTGTCCCGCGAGGCGATCGCAGGTATTGCTGAGTTTCAGATTCCCCGCGCTTTTAAGGGTTTATTTAAATTTCAAGAAGAAGCCGTTAAGTTAGCCGCCCGTCACATTACCAGACGGGGAGGCGTAATTATTGGCGACGTTGTAGGGTTGGGTAAAACTTTAGTCGGAACTGCGATCGCCAAAATTTTACAAGAAGACTGTTTCTTGGAAACCCTGATTATTTGTCCCAAAAACTTGGTCAAAATGTGGGAGGAGTATAATTGTAAGTATCTCCTGGGTGCCAAAGTCTTATCCATCAGTCTGGTACAGCAAGAATTGCCAGAATTGCGCCGCTATCGAGTTGTGTTAATTGATGAAAGTCACAACCTCAGAAACCGAGAAGGCAAGCGATATCGAGCAATTCAAGAATATATTGCCATCAACGAAAGTAAATGTATTTTGCTTTCAGCAACTCCCTACAACAAAACCTATTTAGATTTATCTTCTCAGTTGCGGCTGTTTATTCCTGAAGACCAAAATTTAGGACTGCGGCCCGAAGCTTTGCTGAACCAATTGGGCGGAGGCAGTCAAGGAGAGTTAGAATTTATTAAGCGGCATCAATGTTCCGTGCGCTCTTTGGCTGCTTTTGAAAAAAGCGAACATCCTGATGATTGGCGAGATTTGATGAAGCACTACATGGTGAGGCGCACTCGCTCGTTTATTAAAGAAAATTATGCGGAAACTGACGCAGAGAAGAAGCGCAAATATCTAGAATTTGCCGATCGCACGCGATCCTATTTTCCCGATCGCCTTCCCAAAACCATTAAGTTTTCCTCGGAAACTTCCGCAACTAACTCCCAGCTTGACTTTGAGGAAATTGTCGAAGTCATCAATGCACTAAATCTGCCGCGTTACGGGCTGGGAAATTACATCGCCAAAAAACCCAAACAACAGCCGACTGAAGCAGAACAGCGACAGTTAAATGCCCTATTTCGTGGGGGTCGGCGGTTAATGGGATTTTCGCGGACAAACCTGTTTAAACGCCTAGAAAGCAGCGGCAGTGCCTTTATTCAGTCGATCGAGCGCCACATCCTGCGGAATTTTATCTATTTATATGCGATCGACCAAAACTTCGATATTCCGATCGGCACCCAGGATGCAGACTTGTTGGATACCCGCAACAGCGATGAGGATGCTGATTCAGTTGTAGTCAGTAGTTTTGAAAGCGAAGACATCGAAGATGATGCGGGCGAAACTTTAGATATTGAAGCAGAATTGCTGTCAAGCGAAAAAAGTTTTAAACAGCGGGCAGAAGTTGTTTATCGAGAATATCAAACGCGCTATCGACGCAGGTTTAAATGGCTCAAATCTGACTTTTTTGATACCAAGAAGTTAAAACGGGATTTGCTAGAAGATGCCCAATGTCTGATAGAAGTATTGCAAACTTGCGGTAAATGGCATTCTCAACCAGATGAAAAGTTAGCTGCTTTGGTGAAATTGCTCACAGAAACTCACCCCCATGAGAAAGTATTAATTTTTACTCAGTTTGCCGATACAGTCCGCTATATAACTGATAATTTAACTCAGCTAAATATTGCGGGCGCTGCATCGGTGACAGGTAAATCAAAAGACCCCACCGAACTCACATTTCGGTTTAGTCCGACTAGCAACGGTAAGCGTGACAAAATCTCCCCAGAACGAGAATTGCGAATCTTAATTGCCACCGACATTCTGAGTGAAGGTCACAACTTACAAGACAGTGCGATTATCGTTAATTATGACTTACCTTGGGCAATTATTCGGTTAATTCAGCGGGCGGGAAGAGTGGATAGAATCGGTCAAAAAGCCGATCGCATTTTGTGCTATTCGTTTTTGCCAGACGAAGGAGTCGATCGCATTATCAACCTGCGCGAAAGACTGCGCCGACGCTTGCAAGAAAATGCCGAAGTCGTCGGAACTGATGAGACATTTTTTGAGGATGACTCACCTCAAGTAATTCTCGATATTTACAATGAAAAATCAGGAATTTTAGATGGCGAAGAAGATGCCGAAGTTGACTTAACATCGGAAGCTTTTCAAATTTGGAAAAATGCCACGGACAACAACCCAATTTTGAAAAAAACCATTGAGTCAATGCCAAATGTAGTTTATTCAACTCGCAATCATACTCCCGCACCCTTGCAACCAGAAGGAGTTTTATTGTACATGAAAACCGCCGAGGGAAATGATTCGTTGATTTGGGTCGATCGCGATGGCAATAGCGTTAGTCAATCGCAACTCGGAATCCTCAGAATTGCAGCCTGCGACGAAGCGACACCAGCAATTCCCAGAGACAAACAGCATCACGAATTAGTCACAAAAGGTGCAGAGTTGATAGCAGAAGAAGAGTTAACTGCGGGCGGACAATTGGGCAGGCCTTCCGGGGCCCGGTTCCGAACATACGAACGTTTGAAGAGTTACTTTAAGGAAATGAATGGTACAATATTTGCATCCGATGAATTGTCAAAAGCCATCGATGAAATTTACCGCTATCCCCTGCGCCAGTCGGCAATTGACACGTTAAATCGGCAGTTAAAAAGCGGTATTGGCGATCGACAATTAGCAGAATTAGTCGTGGGTTTGCGGATGGATGACCGTTTGTGTATAGTCAATGAAGACGAAGACAAACGGGAACCAATGATTATTTGTTCTTTAGGCTTGTTTCAGGAGAAAGCTGTCAGTCCGCCATTCCTCTCACCATCCAGCTAGTCCGCCAGGGAATGAATTCCCTGTCTAATAGCGAAAGTCGTCTAAAGACGACTCATGAATTGAAAATTTTTCTTCTCAGTCCTCTTAAGAGGACTTTCGCTTTGAGACAGGGGTTTCAACCCCTGTCGGACTGTCGGACTGTCGAACTGTTTGTCTAATAGCGAAAGTCGTCTAAAGACGACTCATGAATTGAAAATTTTTCTTCTCAGTCCTCTTAAGAGGACTTTC
>NZ_JAUBTT010000009.1:0-7376 GCF_036705125.1 Microcoleus sp. B7-D4 | reverse complement strand
GCTTTGAGACAGGGGTTTCAACCCCTGTCGGACTGTCGGACTGTCGGACTATCTGACTCTCGGTTTAACGTTAATTTGACACGCCTTGGACACGGTGCCGTGTCCCTACTACAGTTCTCCCTTATTCCTTCATATATAACCATGCCACAAACACTTAAAGAATCCCGCGAACTTCTCCAAGACTTTGAATTCAACAAATTGTTCGTCCAAAAACTCGGTTGGGATAATCCATCTTCCCACAAAACCGTATCTTTAGAAATAGAAGGCGAGACTTATTCCCGAAAAGCCATTTCCCAACTTAACGGAGTAGTTGTATATGAAATTATCGCCGATAGCGGAAATATCCCCAACAGCGCCGAAAGACTGACAATTTATCGCGAAATTGTCCAAATTTCCGCCGAAAACCTATTGATTTTTATTGATGAAAATCGCACCAAATGTCTCTGGTATTGGGTGAAGCGTGAAGGTACAAAACTTTATCCCCGCGATCATGTATACGTGAAACGCGAACCTTGCGATTTGCTGCTGAGTAAAGTGACGGCTTTAAAGGTTGATTTAGAAGAATTAGAAACGCTTTCGGTGATTGATGTCGCCCAAAGATTGCAGGCTGGCTTGGATGTCGAACGAGTAACTAAAAAGTTTTTTGAAGAGTTTAAACAGCAACACGTTGAATTTTTAAGTGTGATTCGCGGCATTGACAAAGAAACAGATAGGCGCTGGTATACTTCGGTTTTACTCAACCGTTTGATGTTTGTTTATTTTTTGCAGCGCAAAGGATTTATCGACAGCGGCAAAATGCTGTATTTGCAGGAAAAGTTAGCCGAAAGCAAGCAGCGGGGAACGGATTTATTTTACTCGCAATTCTTGAAAACACTGTTTTTTGATGGATTTGCTAAACCTCTAGATTTGCGGGAGGAAGGCGTTAAAGAATTAATCGGCGATGTTAAATATTTGAATGGCGGACTGTTTCTCGAACATCCCATCGAACAAAATTATCCGAATATCGCTATACCCGATGCTGCTTTTGAGAAAATATTTAAGTTATTTGCCGCCTATTCTTGGAATCTTGACGATACAGTGGGCGGGAAGGAAAACGAAATTAATCCGGCGGTTTTGGGATACATCTTTGAGAAATACATTAACCAAAAAGCCTTTGGTGCTTATTATACCAGGCCGGAGATTACTGAATATTTGTGCGATCGCACAATCAACAAACTAATCCTCGATAAAATTAATGAGGGCGGGCACGGGGGCACCGCCCCTACAGAGGAAAACCCAGGTTTTGTAGGGGTAGTGCCCCCGTGCCTACCCCATGCCCAATTCCCCATGCCCGATGCCCAATTCCCAATTCCCCGTAAATTTGAAACTATCACCGAACTCCTCACCAATCTCGACGCCAATCTCTGCCGCCGCCTGCTAACAGAAATCCTCCCCAACCTAACATTATTAGACCCAGCCTGCGGTTCCGGCGCGTTTTTAGTTGCAGCGATGAAAACCCTGATTTACATCTATTCAACAGTCATAGGTACAAGCAAATTTTTAAATGATCGTTACCTCAATGACTACCTAAAAGACATCGAAGCAGACCATAGTTCACTCAACTACTATATCAAAAAACGGATTATTAGCGATAACCTCTACGGCGTAGATATCATGCCGGAAGCAGTGGAAATTGCTAAATTGCGACTGTTTTTGGCCTTAGTTTCGGCGGCGCAGAATGTCAACGACTTGGAACCGTTGCCGAATATTGATTTTAACATCATGGCGGGCAATTCCTTAATTGGATTACTGCGGGTGGATGACGCAGAATATGAAGGAAGTGGAACTCAGTTAAATTTGTTTCACAAGACATACAGACAAGTATTAGAGGAGAAAAACCGTCTAATCTCTATTTACCGTCATGCGACTACCTATAGCCAAAACTTGCAGAGTTTACGAGATGAAATTGCCGAAAAGAAAGCGCCGGCTATCGAAAATATTAATAAGATTTTGTTGGAAGATTTCAAGCAGTTAAAAATTAAGTTTGAACAAGCACAGGTTAGCGGTAAGCCGATTAAGCGTACCCTGACTCTCGCTGATATAGAAGCTTTGAAGCCTTTTCACTGGGGCTATGAGTTTGATGAAATTTTGCATCAACGGGGCGGTTTTGATGCGATTATTACTAATCCACCTTGGGAAATATTTAAGCCAGATGCTAAGGAGTTTTTTGCTAGTTATAGCAACTTAGTGACGAAAAAGAAGATGGATATTAAGAGTTTTGAGAAAGAGCAAAAGAAACTCTTGCAAGATATTGAGGTTTCTAATGCTTGGTTGGAATATCAGAGCAATTATCCTCATATTAGTGCTTACTATCGTTCAGCGGAACAGTACAAAAATCAAATTTCGATTGTCAATGGTAAAAAAGCAGGTACGGATATTAACCTCTACAAACTTTTTGTAGAACAATGTTTTAATCTCTTACGCAGCGGTGGCGAGTGCGGGATTGTGATTCCTAGCGGAATTTACACTGACTTGGGTACTAAGCAACTGCGGGAGATGTTATTTAGTCAAACCAAAGTTACGGGGCTATTTTGTTTAGAAAATCGGAAAACCATTTTTGAAGGAGTTCATAAGAGTTTCAAAATAGTTGTTCTTACTTTTGAGAAGGATGGGATAACAACTGAGTTTCCCTCAGCTTTTATGCGTGTTGATGTGGATGAACTGCAAAGGTTTCCTAGTGCTGATAGCTTGCAAGTTAACGTTGAATTAGTGCGAAAGTTATCTCCTGACTCTCTGTCGGTGATGGAGTTTAAAAATGAGGGGGATATTCGCATTGCTGAGAAAATGCTGCAATTCCCTTTGCTGGGCGAACAGATTGAGGGGAAATGGAATCTGCGGTTAAGTCAAGAAATTCACATGACTAATGACAGTCATTTATTTAAAACAGAATCAGGCCAAGGTTTGGTTCCTTTGATGCAAGGTAATATGTTTCACCAGTTTCAACATAGTTTTGCCTTACCAAAATATTACATTGACTTGGATGAAGGACGATCAAAAATTCTTGGTAAAGTACAAGATATAGAGCAAAAACTTTCCTATCAAGATTATCGTTTAGTGCATAGACGAATAGGCAGAAATACTGATCAACGTAGTTTAATTGCTTGTGTGCTTCCTCGAAATCGTTTTTGTGCTGATACCGCTCAGACGGTTAAGACCATTCTTCCTTACATAACTACTGTAGTTATTACAGCAATTTTCAATTCATTTGTTGCTGATTATGAAATTCGCAAACGTATTACAGCACATCTCGATATGCACTTCATGTATTCTCTCAGAGTACCAAGATTAACATCAGGTGACAAATATTTCACCGACATCGTACAGCGCGCCGCCAAACTAATCTGCACTGCCCCAGAATTTGACGAATTAGCCCAAGAAGTCGGCTTAAACTCCCACCGAGAAGGCGTTACCGATGAAACAGAACGCGCTCAATTGCGAGCCGAATTAGACGGCATCATCGCCCACCTTTACGGCTTAACCGAAGCCGAATTTGCGTATATTTTGACTACTTTTCCGATCGTCCCCGAAGCCGTCAAACAAGCAGCATTAGCAGCCTATCGCACCTTTGCGGGATAATCTGGAGATCCCCCCTAACCCCCCTTAACAAGGGGGGGACAGGAAGCATATCGCACCTTTGCGGCATAACCGGGCGAACCTGAAATCATCCATTTCAGGACTTATGCACTCCAACCAAAGAAACCGGGTTTTTTACCGAATCTGCGGGTGAAAACCAAAGATTTTCGCAAAAACCCGGTTTCTGAACCGCAGTTTGTGGCAAAGAAACCGGGTTTTTTACCGAATCTGCGGGTGAAAATCAAAGATTTTCGCAACAACCCGGTTTCTGATTCCCCCACTAAACTATATTGCCAACATTCAACTCACCGAGGCGCTTCAAAATACTCAGCACGCTGTACAAATCATTCCCCGGATTGAACATAGAAAACCAGCGCGAAAAAGCGTACTGCGGTGCTTCCCGCTTAACTAACTTGACAAACATAAAACTAGACCCATTCGTTAACAATCCGTAAGTAGGTCGATCGCTATTCAGATTAGCTAACATATAAGCTAGTAACTGCGGGATGCCTACCTCCAAAGAAAACGCCGCTTTCTTAGATTCAATAACTACTACCCAAAACTCCCGAAACAAAGCCAAAACATCCAACTGTCCACTGACAATCATTCCTTCATCTTCGTCCACAATTTCTACAGATTTTTCGGAAGTAACATGAAAAGGAGCCAGATAAAAATCAGCTAAATCCAAAAAAGGAGACAGCACAACCATTTTGACTGTATTTTCTAGAAGTGGCGGATGTTTGAGCAAATTCCTGTAACTTGCCTTCACTCTGTCCAGCCGCTGTTTTTCATAATCGCTGATTTCTGGCAAATCATCTTGCCACTCGCGAAAGAATTGGTCATCCTCAACCCACTCAATTTTGAAGTTGGTTTCCAAATCGTTCAGCGCGACATTTCTAGCTTGAATTGTTTGTACCATAAATTTAAGCAATTGATCAAAATTCGCTCTTAATTTATGATATCAAAACTTGCTAGATTTTCGTTAATCAGGAATTAGGCATACACACCAAAGAAACCGGGTTTTTTACCGAATTTATGGGTCACAACGAAGTATGTTCGTAAAAAACCCGGTTTCTGACCACCTCCTCGCCCCGCACCCCTCACCTCCACCTTCCCCATTTCCCCAAAAAATGTAACAAGTTGTAAAGTATAATTAAACCGAAGCGAACACAGAGGCCAAGTAGTATCAAATGCGAGTTGCGATCGCCGGAGCAGGCTTAGCAGGACTTTCCTGCGCTAAATATCTTACCGACGCGGGCCACACCCCCATCCTCCTAGAAAGTCGGGACGTACTCGGCGGCAAAGTAGCCGCCTGGAAAGATGCAGACGGCGACTGGTACGAAACCGGCCTCCACATCTTCTTCGGTGCATACCCGAATATGCTCCAACTCTTCAAAGAACTTGACATCGAAGACCGGCTGCAATGGAAAGAGCACTCGATGATTTTCAATCAGCCGGAAACCCCCGGAACCTATTCCCGCTTTGACTTTCCCGACCTTCCGGCTCCCTTCAACGGCGTCGCAGCCATCCTGAGCAACAACGATATGCTCACCTGGCCCGAAAAAATCCGCTTTGGTATAGGTTTGATTCCGGCGATGCTTCAGGGTCAAAACTATGTCGAAGCAATGGACAAATACTCGTTTTCCGACTGGCTGAAAAAGCAAAACGTCCCCCCCAGAGTCGAAAAAGAAGTATTCATCGCCATGTCCAAGGCGCTCAACTTCATCGACCCCCACGAAATATCCGCAACCATACTGCTGACAGCCCTCAACCGCTTCTTGCAAGAGAAAAACGGCTCGAAAATGGCCTTCTTAGACGGTTCCCCCACAGAGAGGTTGTGTCAGCCGATGGTAGACTACATAACTGAGCGCGGTGGTGAAGTCCGGCTGAATGCACCCATCGGGGAGTTTTTGCTCAACGATGACAACACGGTGCGGGGCTTCCACATTCGGGGAGTAAAAGGGGCAGAGTCAGAAATTCTGACCGCCGATATTTACGTTTCCGCGATGCCGGTTGACCCGCTGAAGCTGATGATGCCGAAACCTTGGGGCGAAATGGATTATTTCAAACAGCTCGAAGGTTTGGAGGGAGTACCCGTCATTAATGTACACTTGTGGTTCGATCGCAAATTAACTGATATCGACCATTTGCTGTTCTCGCGATCGCCCCTGCTGAGCGTCTACGCCGACATGAGCAACACCTGCCGCGAATATGCCAACCCAGACAAATCAATGCTGGAACTGGTTTTAGCACCGGCCAAAGACTGGATCGGCAAATCTGACGAAGATATCGTCGCAGCCACAATGGTCGAGTTAGAAAAACTCTTTCCCGATCAAATCCCAGAACCAGCCAAACTGCTCAAATATCACGTAGTCAAAACCCCACGTTCCGTCTACAAAGCCACTCCCGGACGCCAGCAGTGCCGTCCCACACAAACAACTCCCATTAGCAATTTCTATCTAACGGGGGATTATACAATGCAGCGTTATCTTGCGAGTATGGAAGGTGCCGTGCTTTCTGGTAAGCTGACAGCGCAGGCTATTTCAACGGCCAATAACCAATGAAAAATTAAGAATTTTTCATAAAGACGTAAAAAATCTCCCGTTTTCTAAACGGGGGAAAATCAGTTCTAATCTTTAAATTTCTTATTCTCGGATGCTGCAACTGTCAAAACTCCAGTGCATGAGAACTCTGGCCTCTGTGGATGACTCTTACGAACTGTGCCGCCAAGTCACGGCGAGTTATGCCAAAAATTTTTATTTAGGCACTCAACTCATGCCCGAAGCCAAGCGTCGGGCGATTTGGGCGATTTACGTCTGGTGCCGCCGCACCGACGAACTCGTAGACGGGCCGGGTTCTGATGCAACGACCCCTGAAACCCTGGATTTGTGGGAAAAACGCCTAGAATCTGTGTTTGCGGGCCATCCTCACGACGACTACGACGTAGCTTTGGTGGATACGCTGTCTCGTTTCCCGATCGACATTGGGCCGTTTCGAGAGATGATTGCGGGCCAGCAAATGGACTTGTACCGCAGCCGCTACGAAACTTTTGAAGAGCTCAATCTTTACTGTTATCGAGTAGCGGGTACTGTCGGGCTGATGTCGATGTCTGTCATGGGTGTAGGCGAATCGAACTCCGCTGCTAACTGGAATTGGCACTGGGGGAATAGAATTCCCAAAGAAGAAGCCATCTCCCTCGGTATTGCCAAGCAGTTGACTAATATTCTGCGCGATGTCGGAGAAGACGCCCGCCGCGGCCGCATTTACATTCCCTTAGAAGACTTAGCCTTGTTTAACTACACCGAAGAAGATTTATTCAACGGTGTAATTGACAACCGCTGGCGGGAATTGATGCGGTTTCAAATTCAGCGAGCTCGCAAATTATACGCCAGCGCGGAACCGGGAATTAAAGTGCTCAGTCCCGATATTCGCTGGACTGTTTGGGCTGCTACAATGCTCTACAGCAGAATCTTAAATGCGATCGAACGCAATCAATATGATGTGTTTCAGAAGCGGGCTTATGTTAGCAATTATCAGAAACTGCGGTGTCTCCCCGCTGCTTGGATGAAGTCAAAAGTGCTTTAGCCGCAGGCAATTTTGCTTTTATCTTAGTCCGCGTAGGCGGACTTTGTTTGTATAGCCCCGAATTATATTCGGCGGATTCAAATTTTGTTTTCAATTGTTTGTTTTCAATCCCACATTCCGCACCCCCAACTGGCACATACACGGAGTGAGGGGGTAAAAGTGAATCATCCGAGACAATA
>NZ_JAUBTT010000142.1:0-15278 GCF_036705125.1 Microcoleus sp. B7-D4 | reverse complement strand
TCTCAAGAACAGGCAAGATGCCTGTTCCACAAAGAGTGAATTTTATTGTGGAACAGGCATCTTGCCTGTTCATAAAAGCCTTGTTGAGAATGGTGTAACATCTCTGTTTAACCAGATTCGATCGAATTGGGAGTTTCGAGAATGCGAATCTTTCGGTAGACTCTCTATGCGAGCGAAAATTTTAAATCTAAAATCGCAGGAAGTTTGCGTGAAGGAATTTATTAAAAGTTTGTCAGAGTTTAGGAAGCGTCCGTTAGCGTTAGCGAAGCGATCCGAAGGAAAGCCCGCCCCTACGGGGGCTACGCCAACGAAGAGGATCGCACCTTTGCTGCTATCGCTTTTATGGCTGTGCGCGATCGCCTGGGTAGGTTTCTTGTGGAATCTCGGCAACATCGGTTTAGTTGACGAAACCGAACCGTTGTTTGCCGAAGCCGCCCGTCAAATGACGGTGACAGGAGATTGGATCACTCCTTATTTCAACGGCGAAACCAGGTTTGACAAGCCGCCGTTGATTTACTGGCTGATGGCGGTGGCTTACCGCACTCTGGGCGTTAACGAATGGGCCGTGCGTCTTCCCTCGGCCTTGTGCGCGATCGGTCTGACTTGCATGGGATTTTATACCCTATCGAAATCGAAGGAAGAAGGAAGAAGGAAGGAGGAAGAAGGGCACGACACGGATACGGACACGGATACACGGATGAATGTAACTGTCTTTCCTCCCTCACTCTCCCACTCTCCCACTCTCCCACTCTCCCCCTCTCCTAGTATTCCTATTTTTCTTTCTACTCCTTGGATTGGTGCTGCCCTAATAGCTTTAAATCCCCAAACTATTGCCTGGGGACGGACTGGCGTTTCCGATATGCTATTAGTTAGTTGTATGTGTTCGGCACTATTCGCATTTTTTATCGGTTACACTCTAGAAGAACAGAGAGAACAAGCCGAATTTTCCACTGTTTCCGCTTCCCGATTTCCCAATAAATGGTATCTGACTTTTTACGTACTAATTGCCTTAGCAATTCTGGCTAAGGGGCCTGTGGGAATTGTCGTGCCAGCGCTGATTGTTGGCTGCTTCGGGCTTTATTTGGGAAATTTTCGGCAACTTTGGCGCGAAATGCGTCCGGTGTCGGGAATCTTGATTATTCTGGCGATCGCCCTGCCTTGGTACATTTTCGTTATTTTAGACAACGGTCAAACTTATATTGACAGCTTTTTTGGCTATCACAATTTCCAGCGTTTTACTGGAGTAGTCAATAAGCACTCGGCACCTTGGTATTTTTACTTTTTTGTAGTGCTAGTTGGTTTCGCACCTTGGTCGATTTATTTGCCGGTGGCGATCGCCCGCACCCGTTTTTGGCAGCGCAGTTACTGGCGTCGTCAACCGCGATCGGCTCAGTTGAGTTTATTTGCCCTATTTTGGTTCGGCTGCATCTTTGGCTTTTTTACGATCGCCGTGACCAAATTGCCTAGTTATGTATTGCCTTTAATCCCCGCCGCTGCGATTTTGGTAACGCTGCTGTGGAGCGATATTATTGCAGGCAACAAAGCAGAAAACAGGCTGGCAAAGTTAGAAAAAAAACCTAATTCTTTACCGCGAGGGCTGTTAGTTACATACATTTTCAATGTCGTATTTTTACTGATTATAGCCGGAGCAACTTTCTACTGCTACAACTGGCTCGGAGACGACCCGGCTATGCCCAATTTTCCGCAAGCAATTCAGCAGTCGGGATTGCTGATTGTAGGCGGTACGATTTGGATAACTGCGGCGGTGGCGATCGCACTTTTACTTTGGCAGCGGCAACAGCGCTGGATTTTGGTTGCTAACTTCATCGGGTTAGTAGCATTTATCATCTTTGGTCTTACTCCGGCCTACAATTTGGTTGATATCAACCGTCAGTTACCTCTGAGACAGTTAGCACAGGTTGCGGTTCAACAAAAACTGCCGGGGGAAGAGTTTATTATGGTGGGTTTCTGGAAACCAAGTCTGGTTTTTTATACCCAAGGGCCGGTGACTTACTACGGACGTGTCAGAGGGGCGATCGACTACATTAAGGAATCTAAAAACCCAATTTCTCCCTCTGTTTTGGTACTGGGATATCCCGACAAATTTGAGGAATTAGGATTGCAGCCAAATCAATATCAATTGTTGGACAGTCGGGGCGCTTACCAACTCGCCAGGGTTCCGAGAACAGCGTTTCAATAGTGTATTGTACTGCGGTGTGAGCCGACCTATAGGGTGTGAAAGTAGGGGCAATCCCCCCGTGGTTGCCCCGGAATTTGGATAGGGTGCATCTAGAACTGTAAAAGCTATAATCTAGTCACTACTTAAAACCCGAAGATCGGAGCCTACAATGGTTTCAATTCTCAACAAACCCTCCTCATTAATCCATGAGATTTGCATTGAAAAAGTCGATCGGTGGAAGTTGTTCAAATTTAGTGAATCGCTCCAACAGCGCAGGTCACAATTGTTAGAGAAGAAAAAGGCAGATCAACTAATGGCAGAAGAGGTAGCGGAACTCGATACCATTGGGGAATTAGATCGCATCTTTACCCATATCAATGCAATGATGGTGGCTCAAGATGTCGATCAGCGAGCCGACGAGACAGGCGGTTCAAGAAAGAGCGAGCTATTTATGTGAATACCGTCATATAGTTGAGCTGTATTTGTTGCTAGGAATCCCGAAAAACAGCTAGATATGGAGCATAAGAAAATGCTCGATTACGTTTTTGTCCAGTGATTTCTTCCAGAAGACCTATATCACTAAGAGCCTTAATTAAGGCGTTGGCGTTGGGATATGACAAACTCGTAATTTCTTCAGCGTGTTCTACATTAAAGATTGGTCTGAAATAAAGGCTCTCAAGCAATGCGATTGCATTCCCTGATTTACGCCCCATTGTGTTGAGGACTAATTGGCGATGTTCTTCTTTTAAGTTGACTATTTTACGGGCAGTAGCCGCAGCTTCCTGAGCCACTTCGTAAACCCCACGCAGAAAAAATTTCAGCCACCCTTCCCAGTTGCCACTGTCCCTAACAGCCTGAAGACGATCGTAGTATTCAGAGCGATATTTCTTGAAATAGTGAGAGATATAAAGTAGTGGGCGTTGCAGTATATTTTGTTCGCACAACAGAAACGTGATTAATAATCGCCCTGTTCTTCCATTACCATCTAGAAAAGGGTGAATTGTTTCAAACTGAGCATGAGCTAATCCAACTTTTATCAAGGTAGGTATAGGTTGTGGACTATGCAAAAATTTCTCCAAATTATCTAGTGATTGGAGCATTTCATAGGGTGGAGGAGGGACATAAGTGGCCTCCTTTAAGGAACATCCTCCTGCACCAATCCAATTCTGAGTGCTGCGAAACTCTCCTGGATCGCGCTCAGCACCTCTTACGCCTTGCATTAACTCTTTGTGAATTTCTCGAATTAATCGCAAAGATACAGGGAAACTCTTGAGCCGCTCAAGACCATAATTAATAGCAGCGATATAGTTTACAACCTCAGCCACCTCTTGAGGATTGTTCGGTTCTAAAGCCTGAGATTCAAATTCTAGGACATCTATCAAAGATGCTTGTGTGCCTTCAATTTGGCTCGAAAGAACTGCTTCTTTCCGAACATACATAAACACAAATAGATCTGGATTGGGTAGAGCATCCGTTGCTCCGTCTAGCCGCCCCAGCGCACGATCTGCCTGAGACAGCAGATCCCACATTTCCTGATCCATAATAATCTCAGGTTTGGGTGGCAGCGGATTAGGTATAAAGGCTTTGTAGCCTGCAATCTGTTCGACATATTGACCTGCTCTAGTCCCTATGAACATTGTTATCGGTTCCGTTAATACTGAATACTCTTCAACTCTATATTATCAAAACTAACTTCTTTTCGTTAATAAGCATATTGTTGTCACCCCCCCAGGAAAACTATGCGCTACATCTAGGGGCTTAGAATGCAACCTAACACTACGGAGGTTGGCTCAATACAATGATGGAATCCAGGCGATCGCCCACCATACGTGCCATAATCAGCCATATTCTCTGGTACGCGATCGCCTAAACCTCGGACTACCATTAAGTTGCTAAAACCGTCCCAAGCGTTAAGGCGTTCGTACTTCTTTATTCATACAGTTATCGCTTTTGCCGTCTAAGTTTTCAAAAGTTGATGGCTACTCTAAAACCTAATGATAAAGCCCTGTAATCAGGGTATTGGTAGGTTCGATAACTACATCTCGGCCAGCCTTGTTGCCACATCATTTGTCCGCCTCGAAAAACTTTGCATCTCCCTGTTGCTGGACCAGCAGGATTTTTTGTAACATTTGGGTCGGTTTGATAATATTCACCATCTTCATGATCGTATAGCTCTTCGTCATACCAATCCAAACACCACTCAGATACGTTTTGCCACATATCCAAACAAGCATAAGGACTTTGCCGATCTTGACGAGTTCCTACAGGCAGTGTAGTTTCAGGGGGTGGAGGAAGGATTTCGTACTCTTCAGGCTCCTCGCTTCCCCAAGGGTATAACTGTCCCTCTGTCCCTCGGCAGGCTTTTTCCCACTGTGCCTCAGTTGGCAAAGCATAGTTTTCTCCCAAAGAATCTTGCAACCACCGTGCAAACGCGCAGCAGTCATGCCAAGATACGCAAGTAATTGGATGCTGCTTGCTAGGCGATCTCTGGGCAACTTCATTGTGGAAACACCAGTCATAGCTCGTTTTGTTTAGAAACTCCTGCCATAAATTTACGGTTATTGGTGTTTTCTGAATGGCAAAAGTTGACAACCAAATTTTTCTTAATGGTGCTTCCCTAGTCTCGGCTTCATTATCTTCTAAACAAGCTCCCATTAGAAATTCTCCTTCGGGGACAGTTACCATATCTAGCAAAGATTCCTGCATATAAATTGACTCTCCTTTTTGCTCAATTTTTTGTAGCTATTCAAGATCAAAAATCTAATTGCTGCATCCGCACTGGAATTCCATTGCCCACCGTTACTAAGTTACCTCCTTGACGCAGAAGTCCGTCTCCACCAATACTCCAATCTCCCATATCACCGCCTATACCTCTATATGTAACCTTAGCAAAAACTATCGAGCAATTGGTCAGTTGGATGGAGACACTGTAATCTGGTTTTGGGTTGGTTCACACGCAGAGTACGACAAGTTTCTGGGGCAGTTGTAGCAGTGTCTACAGCCAGCCCATATCAATTAGAAAAGTGTATTTAGACAGGTGGAAGATTATGATCCCAATCAAAGAAGCTCAACAGCAGTTGCAGCAGTTGATCGATTCGGTGAGTGAGTCGCATCAACCTATTGTGATCGCAGGACAGACTAGCAATGCAGTGTTATTATCTGAATCTGACTGGGCATCTGTGCAGGAGACACTGTATCTTCTCTCAGTGCCAGGGATGCGGGAATCGATTCGGGAAGGAATGGCAACGCCGATCGCACTTCTCGATCGCCCTTTAGACTGGTAACTTAGCCCACTATACGTGCCATAATCAGCCATATTATCTGGTACGCGATCGCCTGAACCTATGGATGCGCTAATCGGCAAAACTTTACAGGGTGGAAAGTACACCCTCGAACAAGAATTGGGCCGCGGCGGCTTTGGAATAACTTTCAGGGCAAATCACCGCTATTTAGGACAGCCTGTAGTCATTAAAACCCTCAACGAATCTCTGCGGCAGCAACCCAATTTTGCTGAGTTCGATCGCAAGTTTCAAGACGAAGCGAGGCGGTTGGCTTCCTGCGTTCATCCGAATATTGTCCGCGTCAGCGATTTCTTTGTGGAAGACGGGCAGCCTTACATGGTGATGGACTACATAGCCGGTCAGAATTTGGGCGATGTAGTCGGTTCAAATAATCCGCTGCCAGAAAATCTTGCAATTCTCTACATCACTCAAATTGGGGCTGCTTTGAAGGCAGTTCATCAAAAGGGTTTGCTGCACCGAGATGTCAAGCCGCAAAACATTCTTTTGCGCCAAGGTACTCAGGAAGTCGTGCTGATTGATTTTGGCATAGCCCGCGAGTTTACTCCCGGTGCAACCCAAAGTCACACTAATATGGTGTCCGACGGCTACGCGCCCCCAGAACAGTATTTCGCTCAAGGAAAATATACGCCCGCAACCGATGTTTACGGTATGGCGGCGACGCTTTACACTTTACTAACAGCACAGGTGCCGGTGGCTGCAATTTTGCGTACCAGTCAGCCGATGCCTTCACCCCGCGACTTGCAGCCTCAGCTAAGTGCGGCTGTCAGTTCGGCGGTGATGCGGGGGATGACGGTAGAGGCTCAAAATCGCCCTGCTAGCGTCGATGAGTGGCTGTCGCTGCTGCATGGGCAGGGGGGTGCAGCGTCGCCGAGCACCGGGCCGACAGTGGCGGTGATTCCGGGACACGGGCCTCAGTCGCCGGCGGGTTCCAGAACAGCGCCTGCTGTGGTGTCTTCTGGGGAAGGCAACCGCAAGGTTTGGTGGATTTTGGGGTTCGTGGCGATCGCACTTATTGTGGCAGGTTTGGTCGGTATTGCTAGGGTTTTCCTCAACCGGCCGTCTTCGGAACCCGCACCGGTGGCCCAGGACGATCGCACTTCGGCCCCAGCAGATCCAGACGCGCGCTCAAGCCCCACACCAATCCCCGCGCCCACACCAACGCCAGCACCGACTCCCAGAGAAACTCCGCCACCTGCTGCTGAAACTCCGCCGCCTGCTGCTGAAACTCCAGCGCCTGCTGCTGAAACTCCAGCGCCTGCTGCTGAAACTCCAACACCTGCCCCAGCACCAACACCAGCGCCTTCTCCCGAGGCTGTCGAACCCACACCAACAGAAAAACTTGTTGACAAAGAGTTGCCGCCAGATCGATCGCCCGCACCCAGCCCCGAACAACCGGGAACCAGTTATCAGAAGACTCCCACAATCCCTGGATTTGCCGTTGGTACGCCGGAAAGTCAGATTTTATCCCAATTGGGAGAACCGACTGACTCTCAAGCGCGGGGCTATTGGCCAAATACTCGCACCGCACTTTACGAAATATTGCCAAATCGGATTACTCTCGGCTACATTTACGATCGCGATTCGGGCCAGCTAGTACAAACAGAGGGTTCTTTTGCTCAGTCTGTGGACGATTTGGTGGTGCGAACCGCCTTAAACGGGATGGTGGGCGGCGCCAGCAGGGAGATTTTGCAAGGCTTGGGCGACGTGCAGCAGCGCCGGAGTAATCGGTTTACGTTTAGGAAGGGTTCGCTGGAAGGGACGATCGAACGCAATGAGCGCGATCGGATTTACATCGGCGTCTGGGAGGAGAACTTGCATAATTAGCAATTACGCACGGGTGGTCAGAAACCGGGTTTTTTTGCAAGATACTTCGTTACAGCCCGCATTAACCGCAAAAAACCCGGTTTCTTTAATCCCCAATCGAAAATCTAAAATCCCAAATCTAAAATCGACTTGACCACTGTCAATAAACCTTTCAATGGCGGGTTCTGCGGCTCACCCCCAAAAAAACTGGAACTCTTGTGGAACAGGCATCTTGCCTGTTCAAGAAAATGGTGGAAGATGTAAATATTCCAGACTCAGCTTTGTGCCAAAATCTAAAATCTAAAATCTAAAATCTAAAATCTAAAATCTAAAATCGCTTGACGCAACACGAAATATTGTCTATGATTAAAGAACACACGAGGGGCTGTAATGGTTTCGACAGGGTGGCGAAAGCTGCTCCGTGATGCAGGTCGAGAGGGAGTCTACTCTCGTTAATATCGGCTCAAAAAAAATAGTAAATGCGAACAACATCGTTCCTTTCGCTCGCAAAGCCGTAGCTGTAGCCTAAAAACTTCTTGAGCTTGGTTTAGAGTGTATGCCACCTAACTCCGTTAACGGTAGCATAACAACCCCCAACGGATGCCCTAGCTAAACGTTTCTAGTCGGCTAGCTAGGAAAGCAATCACTAGAAAATCCTCCCATTTAGGATAAAGATGGTTCCCGCCCCGAGGATTAGAGGGGATAAACCTGTGAACGATCGGAAGGTAAATACCCGCTTTGGACGGCAGTTCGATTCTGCCCAGTTCCATAAAAAAAGTAGCGTAAAATCAATGGTTTAAACCAGTTGAAAGTTACTTTAAAGCATTATAAAGGGCTCAGATTTAACTCTGAGCCCTTTTGTTTGGCTCAGATAGCTCAACTCATTCGTGTATCCGTGTCAAAATCCCTGCAGTGCTCTACCTTTTCCCCGCCAGGGGACTGAAATATTTGCTGGTCGTTTTTCAATTTGCGTCCTCACCGCCTTGCAACCGTCAACAGCCAACCATAAATTACCAACCCCATTAGCTACGCTGCGGGCTCATATAATTATAACTTCACCCTGTGTGTGCGTTGTTGGAGCCAGTCCGGCGATATACTAAAAAGCGGTAAAGCATTAAAAATCTTTACAAACACCCGACTCTCCAAGCCTACTCCTACTAAGGATGGGTATAAAAATATATGCGAGCGCTCAAAAGCTGGAAATAATGAACCCAGGAATTGACTTACAAGGAAGTTTTGTAGAAGCCCTGATGAATTTGGGCTTACCGGCGGACATCGCCCAAGTGCTTTGGCTACCGCTGCCAATGTTGCTGATGATTGTCGCTGCCGTCTTCGGGGTACTGACTAGCGTCTGGCTGGAACGGAAAATTTCCGCCGCCGCTCAACAGCGGGTAGGCCCGGAATTCATCGGCCCTCTGGGAGTGCTAGCACCCGTTGCTGATGGTCTGAAGTTGGTATTCAAAGAAGACATCGTACCCGCAAAAGCTGACGCGCTGCTATTTACCCTAGGCCCGGTAATTGTGGTGATTCCAGTTTTTCTGTCTTACTTAATCGTGCCCTTCGGAGAGCATATGCTGATCGCCGATATGGGGACAGCAATATTTCTGTGGATTGCTCTGTCTAGCATTCAGCCGATCGGCTTGCTGATGTCCGGCTATGCTTCTAACAACAAATACGCCCTCCTCGGAGGACTCAGAGCCGCCGCTCAATCCCTCAGCTACGAAATTCCCCTAGCTTTGGCAGTATTGGCAGTTGTAATGATGTCCAACAGCCTCAGTACGATCGACATCGTACAGCAGCAAGCCGGCTACGGCATTGTCGGCTGGAATATCTGGCGGCAGCCCGCAGGTTTCCTGATTTTCTGGATCGCAGCACTAGCAGAATGCGAACGGTTGCCCTTTGACCTCCCGGAAGCAGAAGAAGAATTGGTAGCAGGATATCAGACTGAGTACACAGGCATGAAATTTGCTTTGTACTATATCGCTTCCTACGTTAACCTCGTCCTTTCTTGCCTGCTAGTAGCAGTTTTGTACCTCGGCGGCTGGGAATGCCCGATTCCTGTCGGAGTGCTGACAAATGCCCTGGGATTGAGCGAGACGACTCCTTGGTTGCAGGTAATTACCGGCTTGCTTGGCATTACAATGACGATGCTGAAAGCCTACTTTTTCCTGTTTCTGGCAGTTCTGCTCCGCTGGACTCTGCCGCGAGTTCGGATCGACCAATTGCTAGATTTGGGATGGAAGTTTTTGCTGCCCGTTGCTTTAGTTAATTTGCTATTGACCGCAGCTTTGAAGCTTGCCTTTCCTTTTGCTTTTGGCGGTTAATTCGTAATAGGTAAATGGCAACAGCTAAAAAAAATAGCTGTTAAGCAATTACCTATTATCAATTAGCAATTACCAAAAACTCAAGTACAGAGAGAGAACACCATGCTAAAATTCCTCAATCAAGTAGGCGAATACGCCAAAGAGACTCTTCAAGCTGCTAAGTATATCGGTCAAGGGCTATCTGTTACCTTTGACCACATGAGACGCCGACCGATTACGGTGCAGTATCCTTACGAAAAATTAATTCCTTCCGAACGTTTTCGGGGCAGAATTCACTTTGAATTTGACAAGTGCATCTCCTGCGAAGTCTGTGTTCGGGTGTGTCCGATCAATTTGCCTGTGGTGGATTGGGAATTTAACAAAGAAACTAAGAAGAAACAACTCAAGCACTACAGTATCGATTTCGGTGTTTGTATCTTCTGTGGCAACTGCGTAGAATATTGTCCGACTAATTGTTTGTCGATGACAGAAGAGTATGAGTTAGCCACCTACGAACGTCATGAATTGAATTTTGACAACGTGGCCCTCGGACGTTTGCCCTACAAGGTTACAGACGATCCGATGGTGACACCGCTGCGCGAATTCGCTTATTTGCCGAAAGGTGCGATCGACCCCCATGAAGTTTCCTACACCGATCGCCGCGCCGGTCTGCGTCCAGAGGAAATTATCGAAAAGTAGGTAATGGGGCATGGGGCATGGGGCATGGGGCATGGGGCATGGGGCATGGGGCATGGGGCATGGGGCATGGGGCATGGGGCATAGTTAGTAGTTAGTAGTTAGTGGTTAGTGGTTAGTGGTTACTTGTTAGTAGTTTTTCAAATAACCAACAACCAACAACCAATAACCAACAACCAATAACCAATAACCAATAACCAATAACCAATAACCAATAACCAATAACCAATAACCAATAACAAATGCCCAATGCCCAATACCCAATGCCCAATTACCAATTAGCAACTAACAAAGGATAAAAAATTGTGAATCTAGCTGAAGGGGTTCAAATTGTTTCGTTTGGCATACTGTCCGTAATGATGATTGCAGGAGCACTAGGAGTAGTGCTGTTCTCCAACATCGTTTACTCAGCCTTTTTGCTGTGCGGCGTATTTACCAGCATTGCCGGCTTGTACCTGTTGCTGAATGCCGACTTTGTAGCAGCAGCGCAGGTGTTGATTTATGTTGGCGCTGTTAACGTCTTGATTTTGTTTGCGATTATGTTGGTGAACAAGCGCGAAGATTTCCGCATAATTCCCAACGCTTGGGTGCGTCAAGTAGCAACAGCAGTAGTTTGCGTAGGCTTGTTTGCACTATTGGGTACGATGGTGGTGTCTACTCCTTGGGCTATTGTGGCGACGACAGGAGCACCAGCCGAAAGTTCGATCGTTACAATCGCCAAACATTTCTTCACCGACTTTTTGCTGCCTTTCGAGTTAGCATCAGTGTTTTTGTTGATGGCAATGGTAGGAGCAATTGTCCTAGCACGCCGCGATTTTTTCCCGGATGAACTGTCAAAGAAGCTATCGGAAACACCCGCTTTGAGTTTGCCGGAAAGACCTCGCGAATTAGTTTCTGCCGGAGATGTGTCTTCGCCAGAATCTAAGTAAAAGTAGTGAGTCTAAATGATTCGTACAATTAAGGTAGGGGCTATTGCCCCGTGGTTGCCCAGATCGGAGGTAGGTACGGAGCACTAACCCTACTGTATGAATGATTTAGACACGCTACAGTAGGGTGTTCACAGCACCTATCTCTCTGTCTTGTAGTAATGTTGATTGAGAAAGACTCAAAAAATTTATGCAACTGCAACTCCAGTATTTCCTGTTATTAGGCGCCGCACTTTTCTGTATTGGTATTTACGGTTTGATTACCAGCAGAAATGCAGTGCGCGTGTTGATGTCGATCGAGTTGATGCTGAATGCTGTCAATCTCAATTTGATGGGTTTCTCCAATTATCTCGACCCCGTACAAATTAAAGGTCAAGTATTTACGGTGTTTGTAGTTACCGTAGCCGCTGCTGAGGCTGCCGTAGGTTTGGCAATTGTTTTGGCGATTTATCGCAACCGCAATACCGTAGACATGGAAGAATTTAACTTGCTGAAGTGGTAATTAATCAATAGTCATCAGTCATCAGTCATCAGTCATTAGCGACAAACTAAGGCAGATTAAAGACTGATGACTAAGGACTAAGGACTAAGGACTAAGAACTAATGACTAATGACTTCTAGTAATTTCTAGAGTAATTCTGCCACCGAAATCAGGGATGGGGGCAGCAGGTTTCGAGAGTTGTAGTTTAACTTTCTCGACTAACGGTAGTTGTAAAAGCGCTTGAGCAATAGTATCTGCTAGGCGTTCGATTAATAAAAACTTCGAGTCTTTGACTAGGTTTTGAATCAGAGTAATTGCGCTGCGGTAATCAAGAGTATGTTGAATATCATCACTTTTTCCAGCTTGCGATAAATCCAGCCAGAGAGTAACATCCACTTCAAACCACTGGCCCAAAACTTGCTCTTCCGGCAGATAGCCCGTATATCCGTAGCAGCGAATTCCTGTAAGTTGAATAGAATCCATTTTGCAATAAACTAAAAGTGCGTTGCCTATACCAACTTGTATTAAACCAGATAAAGTTATCTGTCTCTTCCCTCTCTTTCCTTGCCCCCTCTTCCTCTTCCCTCTGCGCCCTCTGCGCCCTCTGCGGTTCAATCACTCTTTATTCTATCTTAAATTTCACAACTCTCCTCCTTTCTCCAACTTGTCCAATAAATCCTCAGCAACTTCATACCATTTCCGCCTAATTTCAGCATCTTCTGGCTTTTCTGTCAAGCTGCGCCCTTGTAATTCTGGATATTTATTGTAATATAATTCATCAACTTTTTGATAGAATATATCTTGCTCAATGTTGAGATTTTTGCGTCGTTTCCCAATCTTTTCTTGACGAATTATCTCTGCTTCCTCTAAGGATGTATCGGGAGGCGGTTGGCGCGAAGAAAATTTAGGTAAATCCGGCAACTTTGGCAACGTGAAACCCGATTTGACTACACTAAAAGCTAAAAGTCCTGGCACCAAAACGACAGTTAAACTCCCTAGGGTTTTCCAAGGAATTAACTTGAATGTGCTGTTGTTATTAACAATTTGAGGAGTTTGGTGAACAGGAGTATGATTGCTGGTAGCAGTTTGAGTGCTATTTTTGAACGGGCGGCCAACAAAGTTCATTGTCACCATTTGGGAAATTATACTGCCAATGTGAGATAGTTTTGGATCTTTGAGTGCTTCGCGGACTGCTTTTGCAGATTGGTAGCGATCGCCCGGTTGTTCTGCTAACATCCGATCCAATACCGTGGCTAAATTTGAGCTGACACTGACGTGCGATCGCCAATTCCAAGTTTTGCCGTTAATATCGTACAATTTTTGAGGCTTTTTCCCACTTAGCAAGACTAAAGCCGTGACGGCTAAAGCGTACAAATCGCTAGCGGCAGAAACTTTACCCAGCCGCATTTGTTCGGCTGGCGAATAACCCTGTTTGCCGATCGCCGTATCCGATTGTCCGTTAAACTGAAGTACGGCATTAGCTGCAATTTGTTTGACGGAACCGAAATCAATTAAAAATGGTAGTTTGTCAGCATCATGCTGAATAATATTATCCGGGGAAATATCGCGGTGAATTAAATTTTTAGAGTGGATGTATTCTAAAACGGGTAAAAGCTGAAATAGCAGTTGAGTAACTTCGGCTTCGCTAAAATTTTTACCTTCTTGCTGACGCGATATCAATATTTCTTCGTAGGTTTGACCTTTGATATAATCTTGGACTAAAAATAAAGATGGATTCCCGCCCAAATCCGTTCGCAGGAGCTCTCGAAAACGGGGGATTTGCGGGTGTTGGAGGTGGTAAAGCATACTCGCTTCGCGATCGAACAATTCGGCAGCTTTCGGGCTGTGAACCACCGGAGAAAACTCTTTGAGCACGCAATGTTCGTTGTAGCGGTTGATATCTTCGGCGAGGTAAGTGCGCCCGAAGCCACCTCGGCCCAATTCGCGGAGGATGCGGTAGCGTTTTTCGAGAGTCGAACCAGGGGTGAGGAGGGAGGAGTTAGACATAAACCACGGCAAATTGTTCGAGTTGGGGAGTCGCCGAGCACAGTATAGCTCATTGTAGCTAAGTTTGTTTGAATGCGAGGGAAGGAAGGGCGATCGCTTTTTTTTGGGATGGATGAAGGAGAATGGACACTTTACTTAAGATTCAATATCTACAGGATATCGTAGGGGCGGGTTTTACCAACCATCAATGTTAGAAACCAAAAATATAATAAACCCGCCCCCACCCAACGACACATCCAAATCTACATTTTTGGCATTCGATCGAACATCAGGTTAATCTGGATTATCTGCTGTGTGGGGCGGGTTTATATAAATTGTTCGTGAACATCAAATATTGTTGGTAAAACCCGCCCCTACAGGCTTTTTTATTGTCGGGTTTGATCGGCTATGGAGGATTTACAAATCTCGATGTGTAAATTCCTTAGCATCTTTCCCTACATAACTCGCGGCAACATGACCATCTCCAACAACTCGATACTTATAGGTAATCAAGCCCTCTAAACCAACAGGCCCGCGAGGCGGCATTTGCTGCGTGCTAATCCCCACTTCTGCACCGAAACCGTAGCGGAAACCGTCGGCAAATCGAGTCGAACAATTGTGATAAACTCCGGCCGCATCGACTCCATTTAAAAATGTTTCGGCTGCTTCGCTGTCTTCGGTAACAATGACATCTGTATGTCTGGAACCATATGTATTGATATGGTTAATTGCCTCTTCCACAGAATCTACTATTTTGATTGACAAAATTAAATCGCTGTATTCTGTAGACCAATCCGCTTCATTTGCTTCGGCAATATTTTCGAGGATGGCGCGAGTTTTTTCGTCTCCCCGCAATTCGACTTTTTTATGCTGCAAAGCTGCGGCGACAGCGGGCAGGAATTTGGGGGCGATCGCACTATGAACTAACAAAGTTTCAATGGCATTGCAGGCGGCTGGATACTGAGTTTTTGCATCGACCGAAATCTCTACTGCTTTCTGAATATCCGCCGCTTTGTCTGCGTACAAATGACAAATGCCGTCGGCGTGTCCCAACACGGGAATTCTGGTATTTTCCTGCACGAACCGCACGAAGGAATTAGAACCTCTGGGAATAATCAAATCTACATATTCATCCATTTTCAGCAGTTCGATTGTTTCTTCCCGCGTGGTTAGCAACTGCACGACTTCTGGATTAACCGCTGTTTCTGCTAATGCTTGATGGATCACTTTGGTCAAGATTTCGCAGGAACCAACAGCTTCTTTGCCGCCTTTAAGAATGACGCCATTTCCCGATTTGATTGCCAAGGATACTATCTGAATTAAAGCTTCTGGGCGCGCTTCAAAAATAATGCCTAAAACGCCCAAAGGACAGGTGACGCGCTTCAGAATTAATCCTGTATCCAATTCACGGTGAATTTGCACGACACCGATCGGCTCAGGGAGTTTCGCAACGTCGCGCACGCCTGCGATCGCACTTTTCAACTTGCTGTCATCCAACTTTAGGCGATCGTACAGCGGTTTCGCAATTCCATCCGCGCTTGCCGCCTTGCAGTCAGCCGAATTCGCTGCCAAAATATCCGGCGCAGCAGCTTCTAAAGCTTT
>NZ_JAUBTT010000141.1:13146-15543 GCF_036705125.1 Microcoleus sp. B7-D4 | reverse complement strand
GTGTCCGCATTGCGACCCACAACAAACGCATAGCTAGCATCCGGTAAAACCGTTACCGAAACTCCCTCATTCACATCAAAGTAATCAAAACTGGAACCCAGCCCTAAATTTGTATATCGGGTGGTAGCAGCAAAACTCACCGGGTCATTATTAGTAATGTCCAATACCCCAAATCCTTTGCTATCTTTCCCGCTGTTCGTAAAGGTCATGGCTAAGGGATTGACGGTGCTTGCTATTCCTTCTACTCCTTCATCGGCTGTGATACTTCCGATTAATTGATTCCACTTTTTGGGGTTCTGACTGGGGTCGCTGGGTCGGTCTTTGGGGTCGATATTAACAGCGTAAATTTTGCTGTTCGAGCCGTTTGGTGCAGTAACAAACAGCTTTTTGCCGTCGCTGCTAATAGCTATTTGTCGCAAACCGCTTGGGGCTGTACCGACTGGGATGGTTTGGGTAACTTGGTGATAGGTTGAGGAAAACGGGTTGATATCGAGAACGTAGATGGAGTTGCTGCCGATTTTTCCGTCTGCGATGTAAGCGTATTGGTCGCGGGGGTCTATAACTATGGATCGAGGTTCTGCACCGCTGGGCAAATTTATCGGGTTAATACCAGCGGTATTCGGCTGAGTGTCTACCTGTTGCCTGGTCATCGGATCGACTAAAGCAATGCGCCCAGAACGATCCATCGCTACATAAGCACGGCTACCGTCACTGGTGAGTGTTAGTTCTCGCGGTCGATCGAGTATATCATCCGTCCCTACAGAAACGCTGCCAATCGACAAGTCGCTGCTATTAGTAGCTGCGACGACTGATTTGGGATTTGCACCGTTAATAATTGCAACTTTATCTGCTGTCCACTGCGCGGCAAAGATGTATTCTGTATTGTTTTCAATTCGGTAAGGACTGCTATCGTATTTAACTTCTTTGGCTGGTTCTGAGGGCTTTGGGCTGACTTTTTCGTTTTGCTTGCGGCTGATGACGATGCGGGATTCACCTAACGGTAAGGTGTTGGGAACTTGAACGGCGATTTCAAATTGATTGTTTTCCAATTTGCGACTTTTGTCTGTCAAAACTGTTCCTTCGTAAGCTTGTCTGCCTACGAAAAATTTAACGGTTAAGTCGCTGAATCTGCTGCCTAACGGGTCGCTCAAGTTATCTACTAATACATTAGTACCCGTGATGAAGAGAACGGGTTGATTGTTGGGAAAAGATTGATTGTTGCTGTCTGTAAACTTAAGTTCGGCACTTTGGATGATGGGAGGTGCTTTGGGATTAGAAGCTGTTGGTGCGACTTGGGATGCGCGTCTTTCGCCGATTAAAGCATCTTTGTCGTAAGAGTCGAGATCCCTTTCACCTATAATTTCCCCAGTCAGAGCATCCAGTGCGCTATTTTTTGCGGGGGGGGGTAAAATCTGTGTTGGGGAAGCTCTGACTCAAACTGAGGGAGTTGGAAAAGCTGGCGATGTCTTCAGCGCTATTGTTGTCAGCGGCCCGAAGTGGAGGGAGTGTTTGTTCTGAGATGTTGCTGGCGTAAGCTTGACTATTGAGTAAGTTTTTGGTATCAATCTCGAATTCTGGGGCGAGGAAATTCTGAAACGGATCTTGAGAGTTAAAAGGTGAATCTTTAACAAGTTTCATGTTTAATTTCCGTAGATGCGAGTGAGCTGTTTGCTTGTGATAGTTTCAAACTAACTAATTGATGCGCTTCACCCTTCATTCAAGAAGAATGTGTGGATTCGGACTTAATCAAGTTTTTAGTGCGTGATTTTTAGTGAGCTGCCAAGCTTTTATTAAGAATAATGTTCCCGTATTTTCGGCAGCAAGTCAATCACGGAAATTACTGATATTTTCCGTCGGGTACTGGAAAACTGGCAGTGTCCGCAACAACTTAATAGCAGAGCATATGTGAAGGTTGCTGCGCTAGTTAGTTTGTTTGACTGATAAATTGTGATTGAATTGTTAAAATTTTACAGATTATTTATCAAAGTAATGTACGTTAGTCAGCCAAAATACTTAGATTGTTGTAGGCTCGCATTTCAAGCCTACTTAAATTTACTGACGGGAAATTACGGAACAACGGGAGCATCTCTGTTTGGCTTTTATAGTGCGAGATATTCAATAGTTCGCACTGTCAAAAAAATGCTTTTTGCAAAAATGAAATGCTCCCTGTTGTTCCCTTGTTCATAATATATGAAAGAATTGGCTGACACCTAAACATCTGAATGCTCTTGAAAGTAAAGCTTGACAGCTTCTACGCTGTAATTCATGTAATCGCGCGTGATGTCGCTTTCAGCCATCGGCTCTCCGTCGCTGCTGGGATATTCAATTTCTAGTTGTTAGGCTTGAGTTAAAATTGTCATTTTTCAATTTCCCTCAAAGTTATTAATTTAATGCCCG
>NZ_JAUBTT010000141.1:0-13046 GCF_036705125.1 Microcoleus sp. B7-D4 | reverse complement strand
GTAAATAAGTTTGGTAGGGTGCGTCGCTGCGATATCTTGGATAAAACTTGCAGATTATAGATTGCGACGCACCTTACTAATGCCCGGTAAATAAGTTTGGTAGGGTGCGTCGCTGCGATATCTTGGATAAAACTTGCAGATTATAGATTGCGACGCACCTTACACGGGATCTCGTAATATTGTGTGTATCACATATACATGGAATATGCTGTATAAACGGAGGACACGGCACTGCCGTGTCCCTACAATTAATGGGGTATGGACACTCCAAAAGCCGTGTCCTCGGTATGATTCCGATGCAGCCGGAAACGATATAACATCTGTTTGAGAGTCTACAGATACAGACTATTTAAATTCTAATTAATCCCTCTCTCTAAAATAATCATTTCCGAACCAACAACCGGACTTCTAGCTATTAACTTGCCTTCCATATTCGCAATTTCTAACTTGCTGAAATCGAGTGAGTTAGCCTCCTTCCACATCTTCGTTGCTAGTTGATTTTGCTCAAGTTCGCTGAGTTTGTACCAATCTTCAGCGACTTTTACTGTCAAAATGCTGCTGGCAAAATTAGCTTGAACAGACTCAACTAAGCCGCCTCCCAGTCGATTCTTAATGTCAGTAACTTGATTTTGAATCGCAGCAATCAGAGACTGTTCGGGCGTCAGCGGTGGCGGTGGGATAATTTCTACTGGTTGCGGTTTTTCCGGCGTCACTAAATCGGGCAACTTGCTTTTGAATTTAGCAGAGATTTGCCCAGACGGTACGATCGCCTCTGGCGATTTCGGCGTTCCCGATGCCATAAAATCATCAAAGGTTGGCGACGGCTGCTGCGCTGCTGGCAAAGGCACTTTTGCTACTTTCTCCGGCGGTTTTGGCGAGAAACTGTTGAGAGTTAAACCGACTGCAACGATTAGAATTGCTGCTATGGCGGCGTTTAAAATTGGATCGGACAGCTTCTGGTTCGTAGATGGTGGCAGTAGCGATCGCACTAGGCGCACAATACTTTGCCAAAGTATACCGACGTTCTGTAAAAAGCTCCCTTCCCTGCGTTGGGATACAGACTTTTTATCAACTTTTACAGCAACTTTTGGTGGCACGCTGTTAACTTCCGCAGCAACAGCGGGAGGAGTTACTGTTGCTGAGTCAGAAGCGGTGGGCGCGATCGGCTTTTCTTGCTGCAACGGGGGTTCGGCTGGTACTTTTTTGCCTTTTTTTCCCAAATTCCCAATCGATGCCATCAAAGCTTTGATTGTCTGACTTTTGGGAACCGCGCTGCTGGCATTTTGAGTTTTGCTGCCAGTGGGGGCAGACTTTGCAGCCGAATCAACCTCCGGTGTCGGAGATTGAGAGGGTTCTGGAGTTGACTGGTTTAGTTGTTCTTCTGACATTTTCTCTGCCTTGGGGCGTTGCAAATATATCTAAAAGCGATAAATTTTTAGTTGAGCCATCTCAACCTTAATTTATCATTTCATTAGTTGTAACTGAATCAAAATGAGCATCAAACGCCGTCACTTTCTAATTTTAGGCAGTCTCAGCAGCTTAGGTTTGGCCGGAGTCTGGAAAATGTTTCAGCTTCGGACTGCCTGGGGTACAGACGCCCACGCTGCTGTGCCTCCTAACGTTGAGGCCCAAAGGGCGATCGTCCCTTTGCCGGCCTCACCGCCTATTTTACGCTTTATTTCGGTAGCCGACACCGGTACCGGGGCTGAAGGTCAGTATGCTGTGGCTGAGGCGATGGCGCAATATCACCGGGAAAACCCTTTTAATGTTGCTGTTCTTGCCGGCGACAATATCTACAATAACGGCGAAATTGAAAAAATTAATGCTGTTTTCGAGCGGCCTTATCAGCCCTTATTACAGCAAGGTGTAAAATTTTATGCTTGTCTGGGAAATCACGACATCCGCACTGCTAACGGCGATCCGCAAGTTAAATATGCGGGTTTTAATATGCAAGGTCGCTACTATACTTTTCGGCGAGATCCAGTACAGTTTTTTGCTTTAGATACCAATCACAATGCGGATTGGAAAAATCAGCTTGTTTGGCTGGAAAAAGAGTTGAGTCAGAGCACCGCACCTTGGAAAGTTGTGTTCGGCCACCACCCGATTTATTCCTCTGGCGTCTACGGATCTAATCAATCTTTTATTAAGACTTTCGCGCCTTTGTTTCAAAAGTACGGCGTGCAGCTTTATATCAACGGACACGAGCACAGTTACGAACGCACTCGCTCGATTAACGGTACGACTTATTTAATTTGTGGGGCCGGCGCGGGCACTCGTCCGGTGGGGCGTTCTGAGTGGACGGAGTATTCTGCTAGCCGCCTAAGTTTTGCGACGTTTGATGTCTATGAAGACCGGATGTTTGTCAGTTCTATCGGTACTGACAAACGGGTTTTTGACAGAGGGGTGATTCAAGTGCGATCGGCTTAATTCAAATTATATTCAGGAGGAAACAAAATGAATAGGGGTTTTAGAGCCAATAAAACTGGTTTTGTTTTAGAAACAACTGTAGAAGGTACGTTGAGAGGCCACGGATATCTCGAAATATGCCCCCAGTTGCCGAAAAAGCGCAAGCGAGATTGGCTCTTAATCTCTACTGAAAATCCCAAGCGATATGCTAAACAGGTTTATATCGGGTCTAGTATCTATGAAACTGAAATAAATGTCGATTTTTATATTGTTGGTTGCGGTTTATTTCCTCTGGGTCTAATTGTTGAGTGCAAGTGGCAAGAAGACAAAGGTTCAGTAGACGAGAAGTATCCTTACCTCAATTTAAATATAAAAAATTGCTATCGGGTTCCTACTATTGTTATAGTGGGCGGTGATGGTATGAGACAAGGTTCGATCGACTGGTTTAAAAAACAAATTCCTGACAATCAAAATCTGTTGGCAGTTCACAAGCTAGAAGGTTTTATTACCTGGGCTAACAAATATCTGTAACAGAAATTACGCAACTTTGCCGCGTCTGGCGAAACTAGGTATTGCTCCTACAAAATATGCTTAGGATCGCGAATTAAATAATTTACACTCTTGAAAGTGGGGAGTAGGGTTGGGCTTATAGCCCGCCCTTTCTGGACGGGCGGGACGCCCATCCCACAAGAACCATCACGCATTGTAAGTTATTTAATTCTCATTCCTTAATTATAGACTTGGCTTAAATAATATTTAAAATGAACGTATTAATAATTCCTTGATTTTCCCGCGCTTCAAACTATTAGAATTAATTCCCCTAGATGCTGAGATTTCAATTAGTTTTGGCAGAGATTTATTTGGGAAAGCTTGAGTATCGCGGTAGATTTTTTCGATAAAATCGCAGTTGGAATTAGACAGCATAACTTTCACGCCCCGTTCTGCAAGTTGGGCAAAAATATCTCTCAGTTTAAGCTGTTCCGATTCTTTGAAATTATCCCGGCTGTAAGTGGTGAAGTTACTGGTGGCACTGATTGGATAATAAGGCGGGTCAAAATAAACAAAGTCTTCGCGGCTGGTAGCAAAATCCAAAATTTCATCGAATTTTCTGACTTCAATTTGAGCGGGCGCGAGTAAAGATGAGACCGATCGCAGTAAATCGGCTTGACAAATGTTAGGATTTTTGTATCGACCTATGGGAACATTAAATTCACCTTTTGAGTTTTCTCTGTAGAGGCCGTTGTAACAAGTTTTATTTAGGTAAATCAGGCGTGCTGCTTTTTCTGTATCTGTTGTGTAGGAGCGCGATCGCACCGAGTAATAATAATCTTTATTGTCCTTGCTGTGTTCTGACTGGTGATCGAACAAAAGCTCAATTAGCTCCTCAACTTTATCCCTGACACAGCGATAAGCATTAATCAACTCAGGATTAATATCTGTTAAAACAGCTTGCAAACCAGGGTGCTGCTGTGCTAAGTAAAAAAATACAGCTCCGCCGCCCAAAAAAGGCTCGTAGTAAGTTGTGAACTTTTCAGGAAAATAAGGTTGATATTGTCCAATCAACCGAGTTTTGCCTCCTGCCCATTTCAGAAAGGGACGTGGCAAGACGAAAGAAGGTGCGGCAGCAGACATTTATCTAGAAATAACGGCCCTCTAATATTTATCACAACTAGAACTCAATAGAAATACTTCTGAAGTTCTTACCGGAGGTCGCGTGGCATTAAACAGACAGTGCCGGAGCGATCGGCGAAAAGTTTTCGTTAGAATTATATATGTCAGCTAAGCCTAGGCAAAAATGCCCGAGCGCCCGATCGGCAGATTTAGCTCCGGCTGTGCCAAAATTGTCTAACTCGCTCACAAGTGTTACCAGTCAAAGATTGTGCTGTAACACTTTACCCCACCAAGCTCATGCAAGATTTTATTAATAACGTCTCTCGCTACCCGCGCTTTTTCATTACGATATGTCTGGGAATTTTCTTTTTCCTGTTCGAGCGACTCAAGCCCCTGCTCGATCGACCGGCAACTGCGATCGCCCTGATTAGTTCGATTGTAGCGACTTTTGTCTTTCTAACTTTTACACTGCGGGCTATGTTAGGCCTGAGTTCGGTTTAAAGCCTGCGCTTGAACGCAAACACCAACGGCAAATTCAGTTAACACACTAATTCCCCAAGTAACTGCCAACTCTTGCAGGCGATCGCACACTTGACAATAGTCGTTGCGATACATTGGAAGAGGAAAAAAATTGCGCTAGTTACGCCCGCGCTGCTCAACCAAGGGGCAGGCAAACATTACCGAAGTGCAGGACAAGCGTTTGGGGCTATCAACATTCACTGGGGAAATACTGCACCTCTGTTTCCCCGGTGTCCCACTTAATCATTAGGAAGCGGCACACCCCGCCCCGCTTTCCTCTCCCGTTAACCTGACGGTATCACGAGAGTTTCCAGCGGACAAGACAGATGAAGTTTGAACATATCTATCAATTTTTTCAAGACCCCCCTCCTGTTTATCTAAACAAGGAATTAGCTGTGTGTTACATTCTCTCCGTGTTATTGCGCGGAGATTCCTACGGTACAGAACTGATTGGCCAACTAGAGAGGGAATTCCCCATCTACCGACTTTCTGATACCGTTCTCTACAGCGCTCTGAAATTCCTCGAAGATGAAGCCGTAATCACCGGTTACTGGAAAAAAGTAGAAGGACGCGGCCGCCCCCGTCGGATGTATCAAATCCTCCCTGAGTGGCGGCACCAAGCTCAAGACCTCGCTCGTCTCTGGCATGAGTACATTGGTCAGGGAAACGGCGCGTCCGAGCGTCGTTCCCGCGCCTTAGAAACTGGTCAGACGGGTTAGCCGAGTTGGAATCGGATGCCTAAACCCTGGAGATGCTGGCGCTACTTGCAAAGCGATTTGCCTGATTGCCTTCGCTTTGCTCGATCGCCCGCCGCACACCGATTAAAGCAGCTACACAACGTCAGGACTTACGCACGGTCACTTGAGAATTAGGGATGATGGGGAGATAGGGGAATTGGGTGATGGAGAGCAAAACGCCTTGCAGAAGAAGCTTTCTGCGAATTTTGATAACAAAGTGTCTGCGTAAGTCCTCGATCGCTTTCGTATGTAAAGTTCTGTAAAGTAATAGTAGATCATTTAAATTACACAAACTTCTACCGATGGATACTGCTGTTCTTCCTTCTACCTTTGTGCTAACGCTACTGCTGGCTGTTGGCTTGTTTTTCTTCATCAAGGCTTCAGTCAAAGATCGAATCGAACAAGTCAAGCTGGCTTCCGAGAGCGCCCAAGAGTCACTGTTAACCGACTTACAACAGTATTTTGCCCAGAGAGCTTACCGAGTTGCAGCCGTCGATGCCCCCAACTATAAAGTCACGTTTGAGGGTTTTGTCAGGCCGAGTTGGTTTCTAGCTATTTTTCTAACTCTGCTGAGTGCAGGCGGCGCTCTGTGCTTGGGACTGGTTTTGGGAATGCTAGTTCCCCAACAAGGTCAAATTTTCCTAGCTTTGGTACTGCTGTCCCCGCTGGCGGGGGTATTTTACTGGAAAAAAGCTGGACGCTCTGAGCAAGTCTCGCTCAAACTCGAATCAGTTGCTGAGTCGGGAAGCCCAACCAAGAGCTTTGTTACTGTCAGAGCTCACCGGGATGAACTAGCAGCCATGCAAAAAGCTTTAGATTTGAAACCGATCGATTAAAAGTTTGACGCGGAACGTTTTTTGATATGCTAGATGCCGTAGTTAGACTTCTAGCTGACAAACCGATGGCTCAAGAGCGGCTTTCTCGTTGATAAACCCGTGGCTGTTTTTTTGATCCACTTGTTCGATCGACAAAACAGTCAAAAAAAACCATTATCGTGAAAGTGCCAATTGTGGCGATCGCCCTTGGGGTGCGATCACGCCTGTTGCGATGGCTCCTTATACCCTAATTTCTAAGGACTTTTCGCAGAAATTTCAGTTGGCACTCTCCAGACAATGAGAACTCTCGCGCTTTTGTTAAAAGACTTAGAAAAACATTGCTGTCAATGTTTTGAGCTAAACATTTTGAGCTATGCGCGGCTGGCTGACACCACAGGAATTTTTTCCGTGGTAGCTTCCAACATCACCTTTAAGCTGGGAAACAAGAAATGGTTTTCTTCTACGTATTGGGCTCCAAATAAACCTTTTTCAGCCCAGAAGTATCTGTCAGTGGTATGCTCGTTACGCTTGACTAACAGCAAAGCTGGGGGAGCAATGCCTTCTGCATGGATGAACTTGCGAGCCGCTGTTACGGGTTTATCTTCGCCGCTCTCGATGCTATATTGAGGCACACACTCTAAAATTCTGCGTCCTTCTTGTCGGCGGCGACTCTTGCGTTTGCGTCTCCTGGCCAATTTCTTTACCTCCTCTGTGAGCAGACAGTATGAGCAGACAGGTTGTAATGATAGCTACCAAATCCGAGGCCAGTATATCCGTTCTAGCTCAAAAAATCAACTGTTTTTAATATATCGACATAATCTTAACATTCGTGCCGATCGACAAAAGTGTAGCGGTTGTGGTATGGTTGGCCGCAAGTTCCGGCAAGAGCCAAGCTTGGGGATCGGTGGAAGCTGCGCCGACGGCGATGCGGGGCAATTTGGGTTCATGAAAGCCCCATGCCTTCAACATAGCTGTCTTCTATCAAAGGGAAGAAACCTGAAATCTAGAAGTCTCTCATCAGTAATCGGTGGCCGATCATTTGTAATTTACTTAGAATTCCGTTAGATATCTTAATGATGTGGCGCTCATGTTAATGCCAGCCAGTTCAGAATTTGTCAAACTTTGCCGCTCGCAGGTAGCCATCGCCGTTAGTTTGGGAGCGAAATTCAGCGCGGTATACCTGACACAAGAGCTCGTAGAAGGCAGCGAAGCAAAGTTGGTGCCGATCTCCGTTTACCCAGAAACCTCAGCCGAATCGGAAGAAAATCAGGGGTTGAGGTTGCAATCTTCCGAAAGCTCGACAGTGAAACCGGTACCGCGACTGCTGGCGCCGCCTGTTCGGCCTGTGGAAGAATCAACGGTAGGGGCGATCGCACCCGATCGACTTCCGGGTAAGGAGCGCACTTCCCATCAGTGCCAAGGCCCGGAGAATGTGTGGCAGCAGCGGATGCAAATTGTGACGCCTCTGATACACGAGGGAGCTGTAATGGGACTTCTAGTCAGCGGTAGGCAAGACAGGCCTTGGAACGAGCGAGAGGAGGCTCAAATACAACAAATTGCTCGCACCTTAGCCCTAGCCTGCATTTTAGACCAGCGATCGCAGTGGATGCAGCAGGAATTGGGTACGAGTCGGCAAATCCAGGCTCAGGTTTACGACACGATGCACAATTTGCTGCATCAGTTCAAAAGTCCGCTGACAGCGTTGCGAACTTTTGGCAAGCTGTTAGCACGGCGGCTGGTACCCGAAGACAAAAACCGCAATGTGGCTTTTAGTATTGTCCGAGAGAGCGATCGGCTGCAAGAGTTGCTCAGCCAGTTCGATCGAACTGTTGACACCGGCGAAGCACATCTAAAACTGCGATCGGGCACTTCAGAAAAAGCAATGTCCAATGTGGAATCAATCCGGCATTCTCCCCTGTCGCTGTCACCTGCGGCCAATGTCCAGGAATCCTGTTTTGTTACAGAAGTCTTAAAACCGCTGTTAACTTCCGCCGAGGCGATCGCATCCGAAAGGCATCTGAAATTGGTAGCCGACATCGAGGCGGATTTGCCACCAGTCTCCGCGAACGATCGAGCTTTGCGCGAAGTTTTGAGCAATTTAATTGACAATGCTTTGAAATATACCCCTGCAGGTCGCCAAATTTATATTAAAGTAAGGTACAAAGCAGCGGATGGCGATCGGGAAGGATACAGCCAATTGCCAGCCATAGCAGTTGCCGTCAGCGACACAGGTTCCGGCATTCCCCCCCAAGATTTAGAGCATTTATTTGAGCGGCACTACCGGGGAGAAAAAGCGCAGACCGAAATTCCCGGCACAGGATTGGGTTTGGCGATCGCCCGCGATTTAGTCCGCCAAATGCAAGGAGAAATAGAAGTATTTTCCCCTGTCAATCCTGAATGGCTGCCATCGGCGGAAACTCACTTATATCCAACCGATAGCGGCACTACATTTGTGGTTTGGCTACCCGTGAATAAGTAACGAACTCTATTGCTTGGAGACATTTTTTATGAAGCATCTGCCTTTCTTCGATAAAATTCCCAATTTTTCAAATTCTTTAGAAGTTTTCAAAAAACACTTTTTTCGTGTACGGTTTTTAGCTGCTTTTAACATTCTGACTGTTCTGATTTTGGGCGGGCTGAGCGTATACGCAAAACTCAACAACCAGGGAGACGGAGTTGAACGCCTGTTTAGCGATCCTTTTAATTTCTGGTTCCCTTACGAAGGCATTCTCACCGGAGTTTCCGAAGTCCTATGGTGCATCCCAGTCGCAATTTGTGCATTTACTTTCGGAGTGGTGCGCCAAAAAGACCCGCGGAGTCGATCGGCGATCTTCTTATTTTTTAGTGCTTTACTACTCGGAGTCTTTTTCCTGGATGACAGGTTTCGGATGACTTTGATTCTTTCTCGATTGGGAATATCTAGCAAATTAATTAATTTATGTTATGGTAGTGCTGTTTTCCTTTACGGAGTTAAGTTTTGGCGATACATCAAAACCACTCCTTACCTGCCATTAGTCGCAGCATTCCTCTTGTTTGCTATCTCACGCTTTGAGGATCGTTTGGAGTCTCAAAGTCTAGGAGTACACGCGATGTTAGAAGATGGCACTAAATTATTAGCCCTTCTGAATTTAACACTGTATTTTTGGCACGTATGTCATCAAGAAATAGGGCGACATTTGCATCTGAGGGAAGAACCTTGAGCAGATGATTTTACAAAAAAAGCCGTTGCTCAATTAGGGTATCACTAAGCAACGCGGGCGATCGCATAGGAGCCAAATAATTTCTTTGATTTTGATATGGAATTGAAAGAGCGGCAGATTTTAGATAGTGAATTAAAAATCGAAGGGAATGTCTTAGCAACAAGTTGCCTGAGTGAGAATAACAAATATTTTTTGGTTTCACACGAGCTAAATAATGTCTTAACCTTGTATTTTCGCCCTCAACTATTGTGATACAGCATATTCCATGTAGATGTAGATCGCGAGAAACCGGGTTTCGAGCAACAGAATCAGTAATGATACGAGAACTGTAAAGAAACCCGGTTTCTGGGGTGCACTTCATAAACCTAGAATACGCTGTATATGGAATAAGCTGTCGCGCATTTAAACTGTATATTCAGGGCGGGCGGGACGCCCAACCCCTACTCCCCACAAGACTTTAAATTTTTTTGACATACAATTTAAAGGCAGAACAGCTTATGCTGTATTTTTACGACACAGTTGGTAACGTCTGCGAACATATTGTTAAAAAATATAGCGGTTCTCAAGCGTTGTGAGGTATGGGGGCTTTGTCCTATGCCCTATGCCCTATGCCCTATGCCCTATGCCCGCGTGAGCACCTCATGTTACTGAGAAAGGCTATATATTGAAAACCAATACAATTACAGCGTATCCCAGCTTTATGAAGTGCAGCTTTAGACACGGCAATGCCATTCCCCTACGGGGATTGAGCCATCAGGGGTTTACTTCATAAACCTGTAATCTGCTCTAAGTTAGAAGAATGTGGCTAAAGCCGCAGTGGCTATCCCGACCCCAGAAGGGGGGGACTTGCTGCGGGGAAAAATTCAGTCATAATTTTGATTAATGAGCAATTACCAATTAGCAATTACCCTATTCTCATGCAACTGAAAAACGGTATACGATCAATTCAGCCCGATGAGTTTTCTAGGCATTCGCTAGGGCGGCGATGTTAGTGCATTTACAGATAGTCGGCAGCTCAATAATAAACTGCGTTCCCTGCTCTGGCTTAGAAATACACTCCAATTGACCACAGTGCTTTTCTATTAGAATTTTTCGGCTGATTGACAATCCCATGCCTGTACCTTTTCCTATGGGTTTAGTAGTAAAAAAGGGAGTGAAAAGTTTAGCACGAACTGTTTCTGTCATGCCCAAACCATTATCAGCAATTGTTATCAGGATGCGGGAATCCGAGCTAATGTTGTCATGGGAATTGCCTGGTACAACTTCAGTCCGAATCAAAATCTGGGGGTGAAAAACTGCACCATCTCCTCTTTCTCTACTTAGCCGCTCTTCTAAAGCATCTATAGCATTCGCTAAAAGGTTCATAAACACCTGATTGAGCTGACCGGCATAACAGTTCACCAGCGGCAATGCACCATAGTCTTTTATCACATTAATAGCAGGGCGATCGGACTTAGCCTTTAGTCGGTGCTGTAAGATCATCAAAGTGCTATTAATGCCTTCGTGGATATCGACTGATTTAATTTCAGTTTCATCCAACCGAGAAAAATTGCGTAGAGAGTGAACAATATTGCGAATGCGTTCGATCCCTAACTGCATGGAAGAAAGCAATTTTGGTAAATCATCTATGATAAATGGCAACTCTCCATCTTCTATTTCATGGATAATTTCTGCTTCGGGTTGCGGGTAATACCTTTGGTAAAGATTCACCATATTAATGAGTTCTTTAATATAGTCGTTGGCGTGGGAGAGATTGCCGTAAATAAAGTTAACCGGATTGTTAATTTCATGAGCCACACCTGCAACTAATTGACCGAGACTAGACATTTTTTCACTTTGAACTAGCTGGAGTTGTGTTTCTTGGAGTTCTTTGACAAAATGATCTAAGGCAACAGATTTTTGGTGCTCTTTTTCTTCACTGAGACGGAGTGCTTTCTCTACTTGTTCGCGTCGCTCTATTTCAGCCTGCAAACTCTGACTCAGAGAAAAACTTCTCAAAGCTGTTAGAATCGTAGTGTATAGCTTTGATGTCGTTAATTCAGTTTTAGTTTTATAGTCATTAATATCGTAATTGATAATAATGCTTTTTTCAGGTACTTGTCCGGGTTGACCCGTGCGTAAAATAATTCGCACTAAATGATTGCCTAAAACTTCTCGGACATATTTAACAAAGTTTAAGCCAGCATCATCTGTTTCCATAATTACATCAAGTAAGATGATGGCAACATCAGGATTTTCTTGGATTAGCTGTTTAGCTTCACGAGCGGAGTAAGCATTAATGAAGGTTAAAGATTTATTTTCAAAGACAAACTTCCTTAGTGAAATTTCGGTAGCGGTGTGAACTTGAGCCTCATCATCTACAACTAAAATTTTCCAGCTTTCACTCAGTTTTTCTTCTGTGGTTTCATCTGCAAATAATATCTCGTCATCCGAGTCCATTACTTCGGCAAAGTATACTGTTTCTGGAGATGGTGGAGTTAAGAAATCGTCAAAATCACTTTTCATTGCTGTACACCTTTATTTTTTACTAATGTGTAGGTTTGAAGTTAGAAAACCTGTTAAGCAAAAGGCAGAAGGGAGAAGAGTTAGACAGCAACCTTTTCAGTCATCCTTATTTTACTTTTAATGAGGTGAACTTACTTAGTTATCTTGGCCAGGAAATCGGAATTGTAACTCTACATTGGTGAATCAAGTTGCATCGGTAATTTAATAATAAACTTGGTTCCTCTTCCCACCTCACTTAGACATTCAATTTCACCTTTTAGTTTTTGGGTGACTAAATTGTAAACAATATGTAACCCTAACCCACTGCCACCTTGACCACGCTTAGTGGTAAAGAATGGATCAAAAATTTTACTTAAGTTTTCTGGGGGAATACCTTTACCTTCATCGGCGTATTCAAACCTTAGCCGATTGCCTTCTTGCTCCCAAGCAAAGATTAGTTCCCCAGAAATCCCTGGTTCGTAGGCATGAATCAGAGAATTGATTAGCAAGTTTGTCACAACTTGGGACAAGGCTCCTGGATAAGAATCTATAGCAATTTTGCTATCTCCCTTAATTTTAAGCGAATGTGGGCTATTTTTCAACTTTGGTTTTAATTGTAATAAAATTTCATCAAGATAAGGTCTGATCTGGAAAGTACGCCGTTCTTCGCTAGAGCGATCTACTGCTACTTGCTTAAAGCTTTGAATCAATGCTGCCGCGCGCTCTAGGTTAATTAGAAGTGCCTTACTGCTTTGGGTAGCAATATCGACAAATTCTTCTAAATCCGATCGCTTCATTTTGCCACTTTTATAAAGAGAGGCAAATTCTGTGGTATTTTCTGCCAAAGCTGAAGCAACCGTGACACCCACTCCGATGGGAGTATTAATTTCATGGGCAACACCAGCAACTAATCCTCCCAGAGATGCCATTTTTTCAGATTCGACTAGCTGAGTTTGGGTGGCTTTTAAAGCCTCTAGGGTGTTCGATAATTGTTGAGTCCGATCGCTCACTAATTGCTCTAAGTTTTGATTAAACTCCTGTAAATTTTTGTAAAGTTGAGCATTCTCAATGGAAATAGCAATTTGGGCAGATAACAGTTTTAACAATTCTAGGCGATCGGTAGTAAAAGCCCCTTCAGTCAGGTTATTTTCCAAATAAAGAATGCCTGTCAGCTTACCTTGGTGCAGCAGAGGAGTGCAAAGAATAGACTTCGGTTGAGTGGCTGCAATATAAGGATCGCGGGTAAATTGTCCCTCTTGGGCCGCATTATTTAA
>NZ_JAUBTT010000140.1:0-15725 GCF_036705125.1 Microcoleus sp. B7-D4 | reverse complement strand
TTCGTGGGGTCGGGCGGGTTTATAGAACCTATTTGCAAGCTTTAAGGCTGTTGGCGAACCCGCCCCTACGGCTAATTTAGAATGGTGCAATATCTCAGTTTTAACTAAACTTACAATTAAATTACATCCCGTTAAAACACGATCTATGACCTACACCACAGCCAAATTACTTAGCTTTGAGGAGTTTATCGCCCAATATGGGGATAATACACGCTATGAACTAATTGACGGAGAACTCAGAGACAGGTCACCTACGGGCCCTCACGAAGCTGTTGCCGGGAGTATTGCGGGTAAAATTTATGTCGAAATCTTTCGGGATAACTTCAACTGGTTGGTGCCTAAAAATTGTCTAATCAAACCACTCTATGCTGAAGCTACAGCGCTGCGTCCTGACGTAGTTGTTTTAGATAAATCAGAACTCGGTCAAGAACCCCTTTGGCAAAAAGAACCAGTTATTTGTAACGGTAGTACCATGAAGCTTGTTGCTGAAGTGGTCAGCACTAATTGGCAAGATTATTATGCCAGAAAAGTGGAAGAATACGCTTTTTTGAATATCCCAGAATATTGGATTGTGGACTTTCGTGGCTTGGGTGGTTGGCAATTTATCGGCAACCCAAAGCAACCGACTTTCACAGTCTGCCAGTTAGTTAATGGTGCATACCAGCAGCAACAATATCGCTTGGGAGATACTATTTCTTCTTACCTGTTTCCCAATTTACAACTGAGACTCGACGACATTATGCCGACTTGAAAGTCTGGTAAGCTGTCGCCGCGAACTTAAATTGTATATTCGGGCGTTGCTCAAAGCCACCCAACAAGAGTTGGATTGTTTTTTGACATATAATAATTTAAATGCAGAACAGCTTATCGAGCGATCGCACCTTGGGCAAAAAAGGCAATCTAAACTTATCACAGAAATAACGTTAACAGTATTTAATGCTTTATGAATGTTGTTTGAAACCCAGAACTTGATTGAGGTTTGCATGATGACACAGACACTCTTACAGCCACTAGACCAACGGTTCATTCAGTCCGGGATTAGCTGGGAACAGTTCAAGCTAATTGAACAGGGGTTTTCTGACTCCCCAGGGACGAGGTTGTTTTATTACAAAGGAGAGGTAGAAATATTGGCAGTTTCCCCAGAACACGAATTTTTTAGTCGGACAATTTGTACGCTGCTGTCTATCTACTGCGCCGAAAATGAAATTGAGTTTTCACCTACGGGAAGTTTTACCCAAGAAAAGGAAGGGGTAGTGTCTGCACAAGCTGATGAATCTTACTTTATTGTCCGACGCATAACCCCAAATTCTCCCCCAGATTTATGTATCGAAGTTATCTTCACTAGCGGTAATGTCAAAAAATTGCAGCGCTATCGAGTATTGGGAGTTGCTGAAGTCTGGTTTTGGGAGGATGGTGTATTGGCTATGTATCGCTTGGGTTCTGAGGGTTATGAAAAAATTTATTCAAGTGTGGTTTTGCCAGATCTAGATATTAACTTGCTGTGTCGCTGCTTGCTGATGGCTTCGAGTGTGGAAGCGATGAGGGAGTTTAGGAGGGGGATTTCTGGTTAAGCTATTTTCCTATGATTAACTTGATTTTAGTATGTTGAACGATCGCCAGCTTAGCAGTGCGGCAAGGATAATAGTACAGGTAAACACGGCGATTAGGGCGATCGCAGCGGTAGAGGGTATAGACAGAATGGGCCCGCCGTATTTGATGGTGAGGGAGAGGGCGATCGACATCAAAAATACTTTTAGGATAAATGCGGTGTTTCCGTCCATAGAATTAGCCTGTAGTTGTATAATTTGGCATTGAGACTATTATGGCAAATTTCTGGACGGGGCGTGGGGTTGGGAGGTAAGTAGAGAGCGATCGCACGAACTTACCCAACTGGCAGCGCGATCGCACCTAACAAATTTTTTAACAGGAAAGCGGCAATGAATGTTGTTTTAAACTCAGAAATCCCATAGCGATTAAATGATGATAGAATGCAGTAATAAAAATCCATCATAAATTCCATGACGCGATTCATTCACGATCGCTTTGCCAAAGAATACCTGGAAGAAATGCTCTCTCCCATCGGCACAGTCAAGATCGGTCGCGATGTGACCAGCGAAGTCCGAGAAATCGATGTCTATTTCACTCCCGGCACCCTAATCCCAGAATACACACATAATCTAGGATTCTTGGGAAAAATGGCAAACACAACTGCCATATTTGAACCGTTTCGTAATCCGATAACTGTCAGCGAAGTCTGGAACTGCACCAGTAAGTTATTCGATTTGCGAAGAGAATTAGAGCGGCAGGCAAGAAGAGAAAATACTCGCTATGATGATGCTAAGTTGCCGTTCCTGTGGATTTTGACACCGACAGCATCAAAATCAATAGTGTCTGGTTTTGGTGGAATGCCAAACCTCTCCAATTGGCTGGAGGGAATCTATTTTTTCCCGGAGCACTGGCAAGGGGCAATTGTGGTGATTCACCAGTTGCCAGAAACACCAGAAACCCTGTGGTTGAGGATTTTGGGTAAAGGGAAAGTGCAGCAAAGGGCGATCGCCGAATTGAGCGCTTTAGCCACGGACGATCCGCTGCGGATGACTGCCTTAGAGTTATTATATAGGTTGCAGTCAAATTTAGTGACCGATGCCCCACAGCAATTAGAACCAGAAGAGCGGGAGTTAATTATGGCCATTACACCACTTTTTCAACAACAAATACAAGCAGCACAACAACAAGCTAGAGAACAAGGGCTAGAACAAGGGCTAGAACGAGGCAGACAAGAACAGCAACGCTTAATTTTATCAGATTTTCTGCCAGGGAGATTCGGAGAATTAAGCCCCAAAATGAGCGTGTTTTTAACGCCTCTATCCAAGTTATCGGCGACGGAATTTACTCGGATGCTGCTGGCGATATCAATGCTGGCAGTCGATGAAGCAGGAAAGCAACAAGCGGTGAAATTGTTGGCGGAATATGTCTTGAGGATGTACTTTGATGAATCGGTAGATATTCTGGCTATAGCAGTTAGCAATTTACTAGAATTGCCCGTGGTCGAATTGGGTGTGTTGGTAGAAGAACTGCCACAGTTATCGGCTGATGAATTGAGGGCAAGATTATAGAGTTTTTGGAGGAGAGCGATCTACAAATCCTCTGGATTGGGAGGTTGAGTTGGGGGCGATCGCTCCGAGTTAAAATGGGCAGCAGGGGGCGATCGGTTTTCAGACTATTATTGCAAATATGTGTTGCGGTCCGGCGGGCGATCGGCTATTTTCTGAGATACTAGGATAATTTGCCAGCGTTGAGTGTAATTGAACATGGATCACCAAAATTTAGAGTTAATAGAAAATATTCGCCAGCAATTTGACAATACTCCTTATCCCAGAATCCCGCTGGAACAATCTCCAAAAGACAACAGTGAATTGCTCTACCTTCATAATCTTGTAACTGCTTACTACTTCAGAAATAGAAGAGTTATTAATACAGAAGGTAAAGTTATCCTCGATGCGGGATGCGGCACCGGTTATAAATCCTTGGTTTTAGCTATAGCCAATCCTGGAGCAAAAATAGTAGGCATCGATTTATCCGAAGAATCTGTGAAACTAGCTGAGCAACGTTTACAGTATCATGGGGTTGCTAATGCAGAGTTTTATGCTTTGAAAATAGAAGAATTACCAAGTTTAGGGTTACAGTTTGACTATATCAATGCTGACGAAGTTCTGTATCTCTTGCCCGACGCTGTTGCTGGATTGCAAGCGATGAAGTCAGTTCTCGCTCCCGATGGCATCATCCGCACAAACCTTCACAGCTCAAATGGTAGAGCGGGAATGTTTCGCGCTCAAGCTGTTTTCAAAACAATGGGATTAATGGATCGAAGTCCGGGAGAAGTGGAGATCGAAATAGTCCGGGAAACAATGGAAGCCTTGAGAGATGAAATAGGGATCAAGGCGGCAGGGTGGAATGCCGATTTCGCACAGGATGAGGGATGGATTATGGTTAACTATTTATTCGTGGGTGATAAAGGTTGTACCATTCCTGAAGTGTTTGCTATGTTGAGAGGTGCTGATTTAGAGTTTATCAGTATGGTGGCTTGGCGCAGGTGGGAGTTGATGGATTTGTTCAAAGATCCAGATGATTTGCCTCCGTTTTTGGCGATGAGTCTGCCAGAAGCTTCTGTGGAAGAGCGACTGCATTTATTTGACTTGTTACATCCCCTGCACCGTTTGTTTGATTTCTGGTGCGGGAATCCCCATCAGGTTCAGGCTTTTGTGCCAGTTGCGGAATGGACGGAAGCTCAATGGCGGGAAGCACGGGTACACCTGCACCCTCAACTGAGGACTTCTCAGGTGAGGGAAGACTTGAATAATTGCCTTGACAGCCAGACGCCGTTTGAGATTAGCCGTTATATTATTGTGCCAACTCTAGCGCCAGTGGCGATCGAGAGTACAATGGCGGCTTGCTTGCTACCTCTTTGGGAGGGGCCGCAGTCTGTGGTGTCGATCGTGGAAGGGTGGCTCCAAATCCGCTCCCAGATGGCTGTTAACCTAGAGCCTGTTAGCGAGCAGACAGCCTTTGAGGAAGTCAAGGAACTGTTGATTAGGCTGGAAGTCTTTCTGTACGTGCTTTTGGAGCATTAGAGCCAGGATTTGAAAAAAAAAATAGTTTGGTGTGATATTAAAGCGCCGATAACTGGGTAAGTTACATATAAGAGTTAGAAATCGAGCATCCCACCCCTCACGGAGAAAAGACTTATGAAGACTGAATTTAAAGCCAAGTTCCTGCAACACATCAACAAAAGAAGACAGGATCAAGGTTTCACACTGATTGAACTGCTGGTGGTTATCATCATCATCGGTATTTTGTCGGCTATTGCGTTGCCTTCGTTCTTGAGCCAAGCTAATAAGGCAAAGCAGTCCGAAGCCAAACAGTATGTCGCTTCAATGAACAAAGGTCAGCAAGCTTACTACGCAGAGAATACCCAGTTTGCTAACGATCCTAGTGGCACAGCGCTGGGTCTTGGTATAAAAACTGCCACCAACAATTACACCTATGTAATAAGCGGTGGCTCGGCGGCAGGAGGAATTGTTAATGCCAATCCAACTGCTGGTGGTGCTCTCAGATCATATGGGGGAAGTGTGGCTTTAGTTTCGGCTGGAGAGGCAAGCACAACTACTAGCATCATCTGCGAAGGCGCAACAGGTACAGCTGGTGCTATGGCAATAGGTAACACTGGCTGTCCGTCAGGTATGAATCCTGTTACTAAGTAATTTTTGAGTTGCATCACTCCTCCTTGTTTATAGTCCTGCATAAGCGGGTAGCAGAAAGCGCTACCCGCTTTAAAATTTAAATAAAAATTCCTTGAATAGTTTATGACTTCTAGTGATTCATTAGTTGCCGGATGGCAGCAGCAAGCCGATCAATATATTTTTTCAGACAACTATTATCAAGCAGCGAAACTTTACGAAGAGGCGATTTTACAAGAGCCTAATGTTCACTCCTACTACTGGCACTTAGGTCTGACTTTTCTATTGCAGGGCCAAGAAAGTGAAGCTCAAACAACATGGCTCTTGGCAATGGCAGATGGAGAGCCAGAAGACATAGAAAAGTGGACAGAAGAACTGATAGAGGTATTGGAAACAGAAGCAGAGCGACGACGATTACAGGGAACAAAGGAACAAGACTATTGCATAGCGTGGGCAATCCGGCAGCATATACGGGAAATTAACCCCGAAGGAGTTAATAACTTGTTACATTTAATCGGGCTGTCCACTTTGCTCAAAACATACAAGGGAGAAATGTTGAATGAGCTGCATATCCTTGAACTGCTCAAGTCGGAAGTAGTAGAAGTGGATACTGAGCTATTAATACAAGTCCTGAAAAATGTTTTAGATTTGGCACCGTTTCACCCTTCATCTTTCGATTTCGCAGAAACAGCTCTGGTGTATGTTAAAGACGATACATCAATTTTAGAGGAGTTGCTACTCCCATTTGTCTATAAGCTTGGTTACTCATTTAAACGATTTGATTTGGCTGCCCGTTTTACCGAAGTAGGTTTAAAATTTATTCCTAAACATCTAGAATTTGTAGGGACGTTGGCTTCTTTTTATCAAGATAGCCATGAATATACGAAGGGAATAGAAATGGCACAATTATACTTTTCACTTGAAGAGAGGTTAGTAAATAAAATTTATGCTAACTTGCTAATTATGCGCGGCTTGATGGGTGCCGGTGGCTACTGGAATGAATTTTGCTTAGCTTTTGAATTGCAGAAGTCCATGCTAGCTTCTTTGATCGAAGAACAAAATATTAATAAGCTATATATTAATGAGCTATCGGAGACATCAGTGCTGCGATTATTTATTTCCGTTTTTTTCTTTCCTTATTTTCAAGATCAACTTGAGGAAAATTTAAAAATTCGTAGTCAAGTAGCTCGATTAGTACAGTCAAAAATAGAAACATCTCTGAAAGAAAAGGTAGATCGGTGTCGCCAGTGGAACTCAAGGTTAATAAAAACCGATGTTTCTACAAGACGTTTGAAAATTGGATATATCTCCCACTGCCTGTGGACTCATTCTGTAGGTTGGTTAGCACGATGGGTATTTCAGTACCACGCTCGAGAGCGTTTTGAGATTAATGGTTACTTTATGAGCTATTTAGAGGGTTATAATCCATTACAAGAATGGTTTGTGACTCAGGTTTCTAAGGCTTGCAAATTAGGACTCAGTGGTCAAGAAGCTGCTGAAAAAATTTATGAAGATGAAATTGACATTTTGATAGATCTCGATAGTTTAACCTTGAATACCACTTGCGAGGCAATAGCAATGAAACCAGCACCGATACAAGTAACTTGGTTAGGTTGGGATGCCTCGGAGATTCCTGCTGTGGATTATTTTATTGCCGATCCTTATGTTTTACCGGAATCTGCTCAGGATTACTACACAGAAAGAATCTGGCGTTTGCCTCAAACCTATATAGCGGTGGATGGTTTTGAGGTAAGTGTACCGACTTTGCGACGGGATCAATTGGATATTTCTACGGATGCTGTTATTTATCTTACTGCTCAGAGGGGATACAAGTATCATCCCGATACAGCAAGGCTGCAAATGCAAATTATTAAAGGAGTTCCCAATAGCTATTTTTTAGTGAAAGGAGTAGCCGATCAAGAATCTCTAAAAAACTTCTTTCTTCAAATTGGAGAATCAGAAGGGGTGAGTGGAGATCGGCTAAGATTTTTACCATCTGCTCCTTCAGAGCAAGTCCACCGCGCTAATTTAGGCATAGCTGACGTAGTATTAGATACTTACCCCTACAACGGAGCTACAACTACCATGGAGACGCTGTGGATGGGCGTTCCTATAGTAACCCGCGTAGGGCAGCAATTTGCTAGTCGCAACAGCTACACGATGATGATGAATGCAGGTATTTCTGAAGGGATTGCTTGGACAGATGAAGAGTACGTGGATTGGGGAATTCGTTTAGGCAAAGATGCAGCTTTACGAGAACAAATATCGTGGAAACTGCGACAGTCACGACAAACTGCTCCGCTATGGAATGGCAAGCAATTTACGCGAGAGATGGAGAAAGCATACGAGCAGATGTGGCAGATATATCTGGACACAAATCGTTAATTACCTGGACATAAATTGGTCAGCTAGAGAAATCTTAGTTGAGTTGTGAACCTAGGTCTCAGAAAGAAAAGCCTGCGCTCTTGAGAGGAATTAAGCTATGAGGCAGGGTTTGAAACCCCTGCCGGATTGGAACTCTGACCTTAAGTTGACACGCCTTGGGCAGTAGAACTAATTGATTGCGTGTGTTATACTTTATAAGTCAAAATTTTTTGGAAATTGCCTAAATGCCTTATAGCCAATTTACTATCGAACAAATCAAGTCATCGTTTGGAATACGGCTCTCCGAAAAAGTCGGAATATTTGCAAATATTCCCGAAGCTAGCTACAGCAATTTTTTATCCGAAACCCTAGATTATAATATTCCACTAGCTTTAGCAATTAACTCGGAAAAATCTCGTTCTGAACTGATTGTCATGCCAATACTAATTGAGCTAAGAAAACAATTATCCAATCAAATTGGTCTATTTTCTGGCAAAGACTTTACTGTAGATTCCCAAAAAGGTTTAAACGGATTTTGCGATTTTCTGATTAGCAAATCGCCAGAGCAGTTAATCATAGAAGCACCAGTTATTACTATAGTAGAAGCAAAAAATGACAATATAGAAACAGGCTTAGGTCAATGTATGGCAGAAATGATTGCTGCTCAGTTATTTAACCATCAAAAAGGAAATGAAGTTCAAAAAGTTTATGGAGTCATCACAACTGGTAGCCTCTGGAAATTTATGCAACTAGAAGATCAAACTATCACCATTGATTTAAATGAATACTTTTTAGGTAACGTAGGGAAAATAGTCGGGATTCTTAGAAGCTTGATTGAAACTGAAGACATATCAGGCTATCAGGACTACGCCCAGGAACCCTAGCAATAGGGATATTTAGAGCGAAATTTTGCTCAGAATACTAGCAAGGCTATTGAGATCGTAGGAGGGAATATCTGTGGTTTTCAAGGATGCGATCGCCTCTTTATTCTCATGTTCCAAAACAATTCTACCTTGCAGGCGCGGGATGAGAGCTTCCCACTGAATGTTACTTAACTGTCCGATGAGGGTAATTTCTGGTCCCTCAGAAACGTCTAAATCTTCTTCCATCAAAAGATTCATCGCCACACTAGATAAAGCGAGATTGGCATCTTCATCAGAGATATTGCTGCTGTCTACCAGAATCGTCATTTTGCTTTTGTCTGGGTGAGTGGCAATGGCCCTCACCACTCGTCCTAATTCTACACCCAAAGTTTCTTCAAGTTGCGACCAATCTGGGAAAATAATCAAATTAATCTCTTTCAAATTTAAACGTAACAGAGTTGCCTCTATCAAAGCAGCACTAATCGTTTTGGCCATGTTTGACCAGGAAAACTTTTTAGCTTGTTGCAAACCAGCCGCAATCAATGAATTGCGGATTTTCGGTTTTTGTACCTCGCAAAGTGCATCCGTTAATCCATCAACATCATTATCATTCACATACAAAGCTGCTTCCCCCGCTACTTCAGGGATAGAGGCATTGGGACAAGTGATGACAGGACATCCGCAGGCAATAGCTTCTAGCACAGGTAAACCAAAGCCTTCATACTTGGATGGATAAACCAGTGCAAGCGCACCTGAATAAGCTAGCCTCAATTCCTCATCGCTAAGTTCCAGCAGATGAACGGTTGTGCCAGCCGTATAAGTTCTAAATTCATGTTCTAATAAATATCCACTTCCTGTGCATACCACTTCAAATCCCTTTTTGCTAGCAAGTTGAGAAAAAGCCTTGAAGAATAAAATCGAATTCTTGTATCCTCCGCCAACTCCCACCATTAGGAAGTAGGGTTTTGATAACCCATACTTCGTCAGAAAACTACTAATTTCTTCGTTTTTAGACGGAGTGAAAATGCTTTTTACTCCGTTAGGAGCAACAGTAACTAAATATATAGATATATCCGGAAAAAACCTCAAGAGATCGCGACTTGTATGTTCTGAAACAGCAATGTAGGCTGAGGCAGATTGAATGGCATGATGCTTTCCTCTCCAGTTGGGATGCTCCAAGTCCGCTCCCATCACTTCAGGAATCATATCATGCACCATTAACACCGAAGGGGTCGTTACTACTGTCGTGTAGTAAGTGGAAATAAACAGATCAGCACCCTCTTCATCGCAGACTTGCTGTAGCATTTCGCGGTCATCAGAGAGGTTGTTGACATCGTAAACTGGCACTTGGCGATAACAGATACCAGAAATTTGTGGAGCAGTTCCAACTCTATCTAAAACGATAATATGCTTGGCAAAGCCATTTTCAGCCCATTCTTCCAGCAGTGAGCGCCAGACACGAGCGATTCCTGTTCTGTAAAGCTGGAAGAATACGCCATCTATGAGAATTGTAGGAGATTCTCTTGGGGTTATCAAAGTTTGATTTTGTAACTCATCTAGTTCTACAAATAGCCAACCAGTGCCGTTAGGTTCTTTTTGTGCGATCGGGACTACACCGCAGGACTCGGCAGTATCAACGGTTGTTCCATCCTGCACCCAGGAAAAATACTGTCGTAGTAAAACTGGAAATTTAGTCTGCTGCTGCAAAGCTGTCCACTGCGATCTCGCATTGGTATAGCCGTAATATTGTTCTTTAAACCTTAATTGATCAGGCGTCACATAGGCGAAGTGCTGGAAAATTAACCCCAAATTTTCGGTTTTTTCATGTCGGAAAGGGTTGAGTTCTGCAACATTTCTAAACTCACCATTTGGTAAAGGCTCAGCTAAAATAGGAGGTTCGTGGCGTACCCAAACATAGCCTGGTTTAAACCTCCAGGTTCGCAACCATTCTTGTGCCGGATTTTGAGCATAACAGTTGCGACTGCTAATCACCAAATTCTCTCCGACAAAATACCAGCACCAGTAGAAAGCAGCAGTTTTTTCTGGATTATTGATGAACATCGATCGGGCCGTACACAACTGCTCGATTGTCCACAATTCATCAACATCAACTTGCCACAGCAAACATTCCTCATCAATATTTGCCAGCGGCGCATTCACCATTTCACGTTTACCATCCCAAAAAACACCCTCCGGTTTACGATAGACTGTGACATTCTCAGGATATAACTGCGCCAATTTGTCTAAATATTCTGTTGTGCCGTCATTGCTCCGTCCCTCGCAGTGGATTTCATCAGGTATGTGTCCGCCATTTCCTAAAGACCACGCTGTATCATGCTTTAATTCTGCTACACCTTCAACAATATGCCAGTGCCATTTACAGGGTAGTTGTTTTAATACTTCTATGTGATACTCGATAAATGGTTGACCATTGAGGACAATCGTAAAAAAGTGAATGGGTAATTCTAATAATCCAGTGCCTGAAAAAACAGTATATTTTTTTTGACCGCAGGCAAGCGTTGATGAATACTCGTGGTTGGCTAGACGGTATTTAGCGATCTTATGCCATACACGTTCAGAACCCGGCCAAGTGGGTACAACGTCGTGAAATGCTATCCAACCACCTTCTTTCACCAAAGCGAATGACTGTTCAAAATCTTTTAGTACGTCTAAAAATTGGTGAGAACCATCAATAAAAATCAAGTCTATTTCTTGATTGCCGACTAATTCCTTCCACTGACTCAATACCTGATGTGAATAGCCCTGGAAGGGAACTACATATTGAGATAATCCATTTTTTTTGACATTTTGCTGCCAAATTTCTAAAAAGTTTCGGTCAGGAAAATCAATATCATTTCCATCCCATGTATCTATGCAATAAATTTTTCGATTAGTTCCTATACAGGCATACGCCATAGCAACCGTCGAGCGTCCTTTATAAGAACCTATTTCAACGATCGCAGCATCATCAGGCAGGGATTTTACCTTATTGAAAAGGTACTCTTCTTGACCCGGAACCATGAAACCTTCAATGGCTTCAACAGCAGACTGAATGACTGTATAGCTTGCTGGTAGAACAGTAACTTGTTTGAAGATAGCGTAGCCATTTATATCGGAGTCTGAAATATTATTTTCCATTGTTTACAGCCTGTATTTACCTTGTTTATTGGATTAGTGCTTCCTGAGATGAGGCATCTGAAAATTTAATTTTTTAAATTAATTTAATTAAACGCCTAATTACTAAAATTATATGTAGCAGGTAAATTGTCCTTCATATTTAGAAAAAAAGTTAGTGATATAAATCAAGGCTTCTTCAGGAGATAAATTGTGAACTTGCTCTATATCAGCACCATTCCACGGAAATTTATTTTTCCGGTCGGGTTTATCGAGATACCCCCTTCTGTAGGCTTCCTCTGGTGTAAGTGAAGTTACTGGACTGATTTCTTGAGGAATCAAGAAAGCATTATTATAATGTAACTCTACGAGAGCATACTTATACTCTTGGCACAGAATATTTAACTGTGAAATACTTTGACCAAAAAAGTGATCGTTATTCCAAACATAATTGGGGCTATAGTTAACAGTAAATTTTATAGGTGGTGGGATCTTTTCATTTATTTCTACGGTAATCAACAAAGGTCTAAATGAACTAAGTATTTTGTCTAATACAAAATAATCATAACCATCTATATCAAGATTGAGAAAACTAAAGTTTTCTGGGACTTGATGTGTTTTCATAAGAGCAACTACGTTTTCAGGTGTGACCATGCACTTACTTAAGTTTACTTTTTCAAATTCAGTATACCTAAGTGCTAATTTGGTAAATAGTTGGCTATCATATTCTACTGCTAACCCACTCCATCCTTGCTTGTATAAAAAATAAGTGTTTGACATAGTTATCCCATCACTAGCAGCGATATCGACACAGTATTTATTTTCTATATTTAATTGGTTTAAATATTTATCAATAATAGTTTCTTCGTCTAAATATGAATATTTCTGAGTGGGAGCGTCTACATTTTGGGTATCTGGGATTTTAGGGTTCGCTAGCATCAATACCTTAACAAATGCTTGAGAATCGGAGGCATAACGCTGACAAGCTGTTGCAAATTCCAGGGTAGATTGTTCGTAGGGTACACAATCTAAAATGCTTTGAAGAACTTGTAATAGTAAATCGGAATTAACGGGGTACAACTCCGAGCGCAACAACTCAACAATCCCCAAGGATATTAGGTCTTGATTTGTAAAACTATTCATCTTAATAGAAATATCGACAATCTTTAACAAATTATTTATGTCGGTTGGATCTATTTCCCGGATGTGTTGCCGGAGTATGCGAGCAACAGCATAGTCAGTGACTCTTTCGCGGCGCTGTGCTTCTGTTTGTATCACTCCTATTAGTTCAGATGTGCATTCTTCCATTTGTTCGGCATTGTCCTCAAGTATACCTGTGAACCAGACTGTTAGAGCTTCGGCTTCTTGGTCTTGCAAAAGCAGCATCAACCCCAAATGCCAATAGTGGGATTTAATGTTTGGTTCAGCTTCTATAGCTTGCTCATAAATACTCGCTGCTTGAGAATAGTCTCCTAAAAACAAGCAGCAATTACCTCTTTGTTGCCAATTACTTCGATCGTTTAACACAGATGTGGCACTGTAACCGCTGCTGTAATCTCGAATTTTAGCAATAATAGGCAATGAACTTAGTCCCAGCTTAACTAGCTCGGGAATTTCCGCTAAGCTCTCTATAATATTGTCAGCCAAGTTATATCTTATATCGTCGCCATATTGCAGGGTCAAATACGCTAGAAGTTCCAGAGCATAGTCAGGAAAGTTCATAACATCAGCGATACAAGCTAATTTTAGTATTTGATCAGGTGTCTTTAATTCTGTATTCAAGTCTTCCCGAATCAGATCCCGAAAATAAAAAGCATCAGACCAGACTAAGGCTCCATAGTGGTCCGGTGACACTACAGGCATTCTGCGACAGTCACGATGTATATTACATAAATCAAAAAGTGTAAATCCTTGTTCTCTCAGGTACACATCTACATCCCCAAACAAAGGTTGACCCTTGTATATTTCTGTAAACTCTACTTCTGTTACAATCCCTAGAGTGCTACTTTTTAAAATACTAGAAGATCCTTTTAAAACCAGAAGCTCTGCCCCCTGAACGTCGAGTTGTATAAAATCAATCTCGTTAACTGCTTCTGATTGGCAAAAAGAATCTAAAGTTGTTATCTCAACTTCCACAGTAGAAACTAGCTCAATTAGCGGAGAATTTCCGACATACCGATCAATATAGAAATCGCTGGGAGGATATAGTGAACTGCAACCTGGGTGTTTAGTAAGATAAATTGTGGATGTTCCGACCGAATTTCCCAGAGCTAGTGGAATATGTTTTTCAGTCCAATTTATTTTTCGAGCTTCTATAGTGGCGTTAGCCTCATGACAAGCAGCTTCATCAGCATCGAATCCATAGATAGTAAGATTGGGTGCAAAAATATCCCACCCCTGACTCCCATAGTCATCTTTGTCTGCGATCTTACGAGAGCCAACGAGGCATACTGTTACGTGAATATTATCTAAATGTCCGCTTTTCTTTAGGCTGGGAACGAAGATTGCCATGCTAAAACCTTGAGATAAAATAAATAGATAATTAACGATGATATGGGTAGATATTGCGATGGTAGGGGAGATGGCAGAGAAGCCAATGGAGAAGATACATCAGAACTCCCCCCCTTTCCGCGACTACTTCCCCTTCACCTGCCCCAACAATACCTTATAATCCGCCCGATCGGGATTTAGCTTCACCAACTTCTCCAAAGGCTCGATCGCCCCCACCTTATTATTCATCTGCAACCGCACATTTGCCAACCCCTCCAGAGCCGTCTGATTCTGGGGTTCCCGCTGCAAAACCGTCTGATATCCCCGTTCCTGCGCCGCCAGCAAAGATTCCTGAGAAACAGCCACAGGCGTCGGTTTTTGTTGGTGCTGGCTGCTCAAACCGCTGCTGAACAGACTAAAAATACCAAAAATCGCAGAACCACCAAACGAAACCATTGATACTAACGCAAAAATCTGCTTAATTCGATCGCTCCGATGAACCCGACTATCACTAGATTTTTTCTGTGTACTTTCCATTGCTAACTCTTGGCGTCGCTGTTTTCCAGGCACTCACAAAGCACCTAATCTCTAGAATGCCCAAGTTCGATCGCAAAACGATCGCCCTTCGCCATTTAAAATTTTCGCTGAAACCTAGAAACCATATTAAATGATATTTGTCAAGCAAATTCAATCAATTGTCGGGTTCAGTCCAGGACGCACGGGTGGTCAGAAACCGGGTTTTTTTACGAGAATACTTCACTGCGATCTGCAGATTCGGTAAAAAACCCGGTTTCTAGGCGTCGGAGTGCGTAAGCCCTGAATTCTTCTATAATTTGACAAAGACGCGCCCGGACGCAGTACCGCAAATACCGAGTCCAGACGACTTCTCCAATGTTGTCAACCCAACACAGGGAGCAATACAATTATGCCAAATAATCCAAACTGGTTGCGTTACGATCCAGACGAAGACAAATCTCGACACGCAGCAGCCGACGAAGCTTGTTGCTATGAGATGCAAAGAAAATATGGTTGGAAACTACTTGACATAGAGGAAATTGATACAAACGGTCTAGAAGTTGATTGTGTTTTTCGAGGCCAAACAGAATTTCCCAAATCATTCTACGACACAGAAAGAGAGGACGACGATGCATAAATACATTATTTTCCGAGCCGAACCGAGAACTCCTGGGTGGAAAGATAGAAAATTCCAGCACACTCAATCATTAACTCGCATTTTGGCAGAACACTTTGACTCTTCTGATGGCCCAATTCCTGAAGTTGGCTATCGCCCCCCAGAATTTGTTCGTGTGGAAGCAGAACACGATCCAACTCGGCACGGTTACAGCACTCATTACCGCACAGGTGAGTGGGAAGTGGCGCGGGTTGAGACTTATACTCCCGATATTCCGATCGGTGAATTTGATATGGTAGTAATCTGCTATTGCCAATATTCCCCTATTGATGCTCCCCTCAAACCCATGCCAGAACGTCAAGTTTCTGTCGATTCCTTTAGAGGTGATAAGGAAGCTTATCAACGTTGGTTAGAGTCTCAAAAAGGTAAAGAATACACTGAAGTGTAAGTCACTAACCCCAGCCTAAAGGCATGGGGCTTGAAAGAGGAAGATTCACCGTCTTCTTAATTCAAGACTAAAACAGT
>NZ_JAUBTT010000139.1:0-15904 GCF_036705125.1 Microcoleus sp. B7-D4 | reverse complement strand
AATACGTAAATACCACATTTTTTATATTTGTCTTTTTGTCAAGTACAATTTATACTAAATTAGATGAGCTTACCCTGTTATCCGATGAGGAAACATGGTCAACTTTGATTCATATTTATCAAGGCAATCCTCTGTGGTTGGAGTTCACTGCCACGCTGATTCAAGAGTTGTTTGGGGGGAGAGTTTCTGAGTTTTTGCACTGCGAGATGCCGATTTTAGATGAAGGGTTGCAATCTCAGTTATCTCAACCTTTTGGGCGTTTGACTGCGGCAGAGTTAGCAGTGATGGTTCACCTGGCTAATCAACCTGAACCCCTTGCTGTGTCGCAAATTTTCAACAAAATACCATTTTCTGCGTCAGAAATAGTCAATGCGGTGCGATCTCTTGGAAATCGGTTTTTATTGGATACGCAGGAACAGGAAAAGATAACTTTGTTTAGTTTAAATCCTGTGCTGAAACAGTATGTAAAAACTCAGTCTTCTTAGTCCGCGTAGGCGGACTTTGTTTGTGTAGACGCGGTTTCAACCGCCGTCTTTATTTTACCAGACAGGGTTATTCGTGGGGGAGGGCGGGTTTATTTAATCTGTCTGCAAGCTTTCAGGCTATTGGCGAACCCGCCCCTACAGGTTATTAAAAATGGTGCAAGATGTCGAGGTAACAAACCCAGATTTAATTTAAGTGCGATCGCACCCACTCTCTAAACTCTCTAATTCTCGCATTCTCTCCCTTTTCTGAGTCTAGGTGCATAAACTGTGCCAGTTCTTTGACAGGAAACGAGGCAAATGCCAAACTGGTTTCCGACTCGACATAACCCGTATCATTTAAAATGTTAATTATTAGTTTCCCCTTCTTCCAAATCCAAACCTCCGGCACTTTAAGTTCCGCATAAACCGCCATTTTATTGATAGATGAGCTAGTCCAATCAATTTCCACAGCTAAGTCTGGCGGCGGGTCATTTTTGAGATCAATTGTTAATTTTTCCCGCATTAAAGCTTCATTTTGAATATAGAAACATTCATCAGCTTCTTTACCCGCTTTTTTGGGTTTTGAACGCCAAGTAGATGATTTTAAACCGCGAATTTCAATCCCAATTTCCTCGGACAGCGCTACAATTAGTCGTCCGAGAGTCCAGCTATAGGTTTCATGTTCTGGTAAAGGTACCATAAGTTCTAAAGTTCCTTGGTAGTAAGTCATGCGCGGCGTTGAACGTTCGGCAAATATTTCTAACAAGTGTTCGTAGGTTTCCCAACTGATATCATGTAAAACCAGGTGAGAACCTGCAAGCTCTTCTTTACTGTACGCCTGGGTTTGAACCATTGCAAATACTCCACGAGAACTTTAACTCTATTTTACTCTATTGAACATTGGACAGGTGCGATTCCCTGCGGGATAGCTTCGCACGCGCGTACATTACCAGATTGATTCAAGATTCAAAATAAATCCGGGGAGAACATCTTCACCTGATACAGTGGCTGGAGATTCTAGCACTTCAACTTCTTGATTCAGACGGTAAATTTCTACTTGCCGTGATTTGCGATTAATCAACCAACCTAAAACAGCACCATTATCTCGGTACTCTTTCATCTTATCCTGAGTTTCTTTCAAACTATCGCTGGGAGACATTAACTCAACGACAAAATCAGGACAAAGGGGGGGAAATTTCTTTTGTTGTTCGGGGGTTAGTGCATTCCAGCGTTCTAATTTTACCCAAGAAGCATCAGGAGAGCGATCGGCCCCATTAGGAAGTTTGAATCCGGTTGAGGAATCAAAAACTTTACCCAGTCTATTTTGCTGATTCCAAATCCAAATCTGTGCAGTTAATCCTGCATTGCTGCTGCTAGTTTCTCCTCCTGCTGGTGACATGATAATTAATTCTCCTTTGGCTGTGCGTTCCAGTCTAATATTTTCATTCTCCTGACAGAGTTGAAAAAACTGCTCGTCTGTCAGCTTAATAATTGGATTGAGGTTGAGGGTGAGGGTAGTCATAGCGGTATTTTATCGTAGCTAAACGACCTTTATTGGGGATTGTAGCATATTGAGTGAGTTGCGAGGGCGATCGCTGGTAGGTTTAAGGGCAATGTAAACCATTGTCTGCATTAATTAGCAGACTTTAACTGCACCCCAATAGCTGATATTATTTTCTCTTGCCAAGCTGGATCGTCAAGTTTTATAGTAACTTTGCGAGGACGGGAATGCCGCCGATCCATGTAGGCATAGAAAGCTTCGCGATCGTCTCGATGGGTGAGAATGTATCGCTTTAGATCGCGATCGCTCATTGCAGCATAATTGACATTACTCATGGCTCAATACTCCCATCAGGTTGAATTTCAAGCTCAATTTCTTCGCTTTGTCCTGCTAAGATAAATAGATTAAGAGTCCGTTCATCTAAACGCACTATGTGAATTGGGTGGAACATAACGTTCGTAAGTAGATGACAAAGCCGATATAAACTCCGTAACTGTTCTGCCGTTGGTTCCCTCATACACTTATCATAATCTACTCCAAGTAGTTGCAAACAGTCATTTTGCCTGCCCTATTAAATTATAACCCTTCAATCACCTACGCAAACATCGATCGCTCTTTCGGTTGTGGAATAGGGCGACCCAGTGCGTTAGCCGTTTCTATCCACTCCTGCATAATAATCTCTAAATTTTGCAGTGCTTCTTGATAATTTTCTCCATCCGCAGCACATCCCGGCAATTCTGGTACTTCGGCAATAAATGCCTGGTCTTCCTCATTCCAGTAAATGATGACTTCGTACTTCATTAACGAATTTTAACTCACTCAAAAAGGTCGATCGGGTTCCTGTCCCAATTCTTTGCAAAACTCTAGGTAATCATCTATGGAATTTTGGAATTCTTGGCGTGCTTCTTCAATAGTTTGTGCTTTAAAAGTCACTATGTCATTAATATCAAGCACTCGCCCAAAAAGAATTTTCGCTTCTAAATCTACTTCAATGTTAGCACTGTAACCTTTGTAAGTCATCATGGCTGTACCTGTTTTTTCTAGAATACTCCCTAAAGTCCGATTACGGGGAAAGCCGAGGAGCGATCCCTATCCAAGCAAACATGAGGCTACTCTATGCTAAGATAGTGGTTATTCCTTCAAAGGTTAACCAAAAATTATTATGGCAACTGCACCCAGAATAGAATCTCACAATTTAAGCATAGCCGATCTCTTTAAAGAGTTTTATGCAGTCCCTGACTTTCAGCGAGAATATGTATGGGCTGAGGAAAATGTTGAGAAATTGCTTGTAGATATTATTGATGAATTATATGATAATGACGAACCACTTGAGGATAGCGAATATTTTTTAGGTTCTCTTGTTGTCTATCCAGATAATGGGACTTTTCAATTAATTGATGGTCAGCAAAGGCTAACAACAATATATTTACTTTTCTGTGCTATTCGAGACTTTGTGATTAAATCAGGAAATAAATCAAAAGCGATAGAAGGTTTAATAGCAGGAGTCGATCAAGATACTAAAACTGGTCTAGACATAGATAGATATCGACTAACTCTTCAATATGGAGATGGGGCAAAACTTTTAGAAACTATTGCTGATAGTAAAACAGATATTTCAAAAATTGATAAAACAGCCTCGGAATCAGCTACTAAGTTGGTAGAAGCTTATGAAACAATTAGGGAATTCTTGTTGTCCCGCTTTGGATCTAGTGTCGAAAAAAGACTACAGTTTTCTGGGATTTTTACCAGTCGAGTTAAATTAATTAGAATTGGAACGTTAAACTTAAAGAGTGCCCTTAAAGTTTTTGAGACAATCAACCATCGTGGAGTTGGGTTAAACTCTATGGATTTACTTAAAAATTACTTATTTATCAATACATCTAAACAAGGAAATAAAGATTTAAAATCTCATTGGAAAGAATTAAAAAAACGATGGGATAAAATGATTAACATTATTCATGGTTCCAAAGAAGATCCTATGCGATTCTTGCGTTATTATATTATGTCTCACTATCCAGTAAATTTGCAGAATAACTTTCCCGAAGAAGCTGTATATGATTGGTTTACTAACGAAGGTAGCAAACATGAAATAGATACATCTCCTTTGAAGTTCGTGGATACTTTAATCAAAGCAAGTGAAGACTTCAGCAACTTTACTAAGTGTAAAAATGTTGATGGTTCTGATAATCAATTCTTGAAGAATATTAAAAGACTACAAGGAAGATATAGTCAACACTTCATCTTACTTCTTGCAGCAAGAGAACTGCCCAAGGATTTATTCACAGAATTATGTTATCACACTGAAAATCTTTTATTTACTTACACTATTACTCGTTCGACTCGTAGGGATATCAATATGATTCGTGATTTTTCCCAGTGGAGTCAAAACCTCCTAGAAGTAAGAAAACGCGAAGATTTTGAAGCTTTTATTGAATTGTATTTCACAGAAAAGTTGGCATCTTTATCTAATGAGTTTAATTCTGCTTTCCGTGAATTAACAGAATCTAAAATAGCTACATATCGTATTCGCTATGTACTAGCTAAAATAACTCAATTTGTGGACAACCAAGCTTACAGTAATGCTAGCCAGTTAGATAGATACTTAGATAAATCGATAACTATTGAGCACATACTACCCAAATCAGTCAACCCTGAGCTGAGAAGTAAATTTGACAAACCGACTGAGTATGGTTCTTATGTTGAAAAGCTTGGTAACTTGGTTCTTTTAGAGAAGACAATCAACAGTTCTCTTTCTGACTCGACCTATGATGCTAAGAAAAGCGGTTATAAGCAGTCACAGCTTTTGCTCCCTCGTTCCCTTGTTGAAAAGCCTGGTGTAGGGAATAACACGCAATTAAACCGCACTGTAAATCACCTTAATCTCGATCAGTTTGATGTTTGGGATTCCAAAGCCATAGACAAGCGTCAAGAAATGCTCATTAACTTAGCTAGGCGAGTATGGGGTTTTGAAAAATAGTAGCAAGTTATCGAGAATGTAGAGGCAGGCAAAAAAGCCTGCCCCAAACTATCCTATTCTACCCCCTCAATCCGGTCTTCCACCTCCTGATAAAGTTCACGCAGACGATCCAAATTGTTCTCCGACGTTTCCCAATAACCCCGGCCATTCACCTCAAGCAAAGTGCTGACAATCTTGCGGAACGAATGAGGATTTAAGTTAAGCAAACGCTTCTGCATCTCCTCATCTTGGATAAACGTAGTGTTGACATCCTCATACACCCAATTATCCACAGCGCCCGCCGTCGCACTCCATCCAGTCGTATTCACCAGACGCTTAGAAATCTCCCGCACGCCTTCATAACCGTGCGACAACATCCCCTCGTACCACTTCGGATTCAGCAGCTTAGTCCGCGAATCTAAACGCACGGTTTCTGATAGAGTCCGCACCTGGGCGTTCGCTGTCGTTGTATCAGCAACAAAGGATGTCGGTTTCTTCCCATCTGCGCGCAAACTGCCGATCAATTTAGTCGGATCAGAGTCGAAATAGTGCGACACGTCGGTTAGGGAAATCTCCGCAGAATCCAAGTTCTGGAAAGTGACTTCCGCAGTTTTCAAGGATGATTCAAAAATCTTCCGATCTTGTTCCATTGTTCCGGGATTGTCCGAAGAAAAGGCGAAGGATTTGCGAGTTAAGTACATTTCCTGCAACTCGGCTTCGCTTTCCCAAGTGCTGTTTTCCACCGCCAAGTTGATGTTAGATGAATAGGAACCAGAAGCATTGGAAAATACCCGGGTTGCTGCTTGTCGCAGGTTGATTCCCATTTCTTCCGCTTGCTTCAGGGCGTGTTTGCGGACGAAGTTCATCTCTAAGGGTTCGTCGGCTTCCGCTGCCATTTTCACGGCTTTATCTAACAAATTCATTTGGTTGATGAACAAGTCGCGGAATACGCCGGAACAGTTAATTACTACGTCGATCCGAGGGCGTCCCAACTCTTCTAAAGAAAGCAATTCGAGTTTGTTTACCCGGCCCAATGCGTCGGGAACTGGCTTCACTCCCACCATCCACATTACTTGGGCGAGGGATTCGCCGTAAGTCTTGATGTTGTCGGTTCCCCACAACACAACGGCGATGGTTTCTGGATAATTTCCGCCGTTATCAACGCGCTGTCTTTCTAACAGCCGATCGACTACAAGCTTAGCAGACTTAACCGCCCCCGTTGTAGGGATTGACTGCGGGTCTAAAGCGTGCATATTCTTGCCAGTCGGCAAAACATCCGGGTTGCGAATCGGATCGCCACCGGGGCCAGGCAGAACATACTCGCCTTCTAACGCGCGCAACAAAGCGCCTAATTCGTTGTCGGCACAAACTTGCTGCAAGCAGAATTCCAGATACTCAAACAGCGGTTTAATCGGTTCTGGATCGATTTTTTTGTAACCTGCAGCGTGCAAGGCTTCAACCCAAGGTGTTTTCTTGCCCATGTTGAAGAAATTCAACTTAGAAACAAGGGAAACTCGGCCCTCAGCGTCGGTTTGTTCCTTCACCAAAGCGCCCACTGCTTCCCGACAGGCCAAGGTGATGTTTTGCAGCAATTCAACATCTGTTAAAATGCCTTTGTCGCTGTTAGTGTAAATTTCGCCGATATCGCGTCCGAGACTGTTAGCGATAATTCGCGGCAAGCTGATCAGCCCGTCTTCTTCCCGGTCTAAATTGGCGATATTCACCAAAGTTGCGATCGCCTCTTCAGCAGTCGGCGGCTTACCGATCACGTGCAAACCGCAAGGTAACAACCGCGACTCAATCTCCATCAACTTGCGGTAAACCAAGCCAACTAAATTATCCCGTTCCTCGGCAGTCATATCCGCAGCAACCCCTCGTTCTTGTTCGGGAGGTAACGCGATATCCTTATCCAAATTCACCAAACGGCATTTTTCGACGATCGCATCCACAATCGGCACACCGCGCCCAGTCTCTTTCAAACTTTGATAAGAAGCAATTAACTCGCTGAGTTCCTGCAAACCTTTGTACAAACCAGCATTTTCAGCCGGAGGAGTCAGATAGCTGATTGTTTCAGCATAACTGCGGCGCTTAGCAATTGTTGCCTCGCTGGGATTGTTGGCGGCGTAATAATAGAGGTTAGGAATTTTGCCGATCAAACTGTCGGGATAACAATCCCCAGACATTCCCATCTGCTTACCGGGCATGAATTCTAGCGAACCGTGAGTGCCAAAGTGCAGCACCGCATCCGCACCCCAAATGCGCTCCAAATATGTATAGTAAGCAGCAAAACCGTGGTGCGGGCTGGCGGAACGAGAGAATAACAACCGCATCGGATCGCCTTCGTATCCAAAAGTAGGTTGCACTCCGATAAACACATTGCCGAAATGTTTGCCGAAAATCAGCAAATTTTGTCCGTCGCTGTTCAAATGTCCCGGAGGCGGGCCCCAATTTTCTTGCAAGCGTTCCGAGTAAGGAGTGAATTCTTCGTATTCAGCTACAGACATCCGGTAAGCAACATTTAATTCCGGGCTTTGGTATTGGGCTGTTGCGTCGTGGATGACTTCTTGCATCAGTTTTTCGGCGGAATCCGGCAATTCTGGCAAGTCGTAACCGTTGCCTTTTAAGGCTTTCAAGACTTGGTAAATCGAGCCGAAAACGTCCAAATAAGCGGCTGTTCCGACGTTACCTTTGTCCGGCGGGAAACTGAAAACTGTGATCGCAACTTTTTTATCTAATTTTGGTTTGCGGCGCAGCATTGCCCATTTCATGGCGCGCTGGGAAATTGCTTCGATCCGGTCTTGTAGGGCGATCGCCTTGCCAGTTGCGCCATCACGTCCCGACAAAATAATCGGTTCGATCGCGCCATCCAACTCGGGAATGGCAATTTGCAAAGCAACTTGAATCGGGTGCAAGCCTAAATCGCTATTTTCCCACTCTTCCGTCGTTTGGAAAACCAGCGGCAAAGCCACCATGTAAGGGCAGTTTAATTTTTTCAAAGTCTCGATCGCCTTCGGGTGATCTTGTTTCGCCGGGCCGCCCACCAGCGCAAAACCAGTCAGAGAAACCACCGCATCAACGATCGGCAGCCCTGCAACACCTTTGGTCCCAACTTCCAAGAAAAAAGTTTCGACTGGTTTCGAGAAGTCCAAACCGCCGGCAAAAATCGGCACCACCCGCGCCCCCATTGCCTCCAATTCCTGCACCATTGCTACATAGTGCGCGTCATCTCCCGTGACTAAGTGAGTCCGCTGCAACACCAAGCCGATGCAAGGTGCGAGGGGGTCTTTGAGGTCTGCGGAAATATCTTTGCGGGCGTTGTACCAGGTGAGATATCCTTTTACATCCTCAAACATCGACGATGCCAAAGGATGCCAAATTCCCATATCCGGGTAGACAACGGGCTCTTGGTATTGTAGGGGCAATCCCCCCGTGGTTGCCCCCTGGCCTTTGAATACATATTTATGTGACAGCATCAGCAAGAAGTTTTCCAAGTTTTCTTGGGAACCGCCCAGCCAATACTGGAAACTCAGCATGAAGTTGCGGGCATCTTGGGCTTTGTCGATGGGCAAATATTTCAGCACTTTCGGCAAAGTTTGCAGCAGTTTCAGCATTCCGTCTTGGAAGGAACTCCCGGATTTTTCCTTCCGTTTTTTCATGAATTCGCCGATCGCACTTTTGCTTTGTCCCAACTGTGCCATCGAGAAACTGCCCATTTTATTGAGTCGCATCACCCCGGGCATCGACGGGAAGACGACGGCGACATCCAAGCTGTCGCGCAGCGGTTCAACTGCCGCTACCACTTTTTCGGCCAAATCTTCGATGAAAATTAGAGAAGCAATAAATACATTGGCATCCGCCACATCCCGCTTGAAGGCCTCGTAATTTTCCGGGCTGCGGAGTTCCTCGATCAGGTAGCCGCTGATTTCTATTGCCAAATTCGGATTTTTCTTGTTTATCGATCGAACCGCTGCCGACAGGGCGCTTTGATACTGCGGTTCCAGTACGACATAGACCACCTTCATTAGCGATCGCCCCTGCAAGTTTTCCGGCACGACGTGGCGAATGGTGGGCTTGACGTGAGTGAACATCCGGTTAGGCTCCTTTAAGATGCTGTTTTCGGGAATCGGGAATTTTTTTATCCCATAAGCATTTTTACCAGAAAACGCTTGCCATTAGGCGATTTGAGCCTGCACATGACACAATTCGACAAATTTAGGTCAAATTTTCGTTACATTTTTTTATAAATTCCTTGAGCAAATACTCCAGTTTTTGTTTACAAAAATTTACTTGACATAAAGCTATTTGTATGTAACTAAGTAATAACAGGGAGAAAAATAATTAAAAATTAACCAACGATTGAGAAAGAAATCCTGAAAAAAGTTCCAAGTTTTGTAGAAGTGATCAAACTTGCGATCGCTCAATTAACTGACGAAAAAAAGGCAGAAATTCTGAAGGCAGAATCGAGCCTTCGATAATTGCTGAGTTACCAAAATAGATATGTTCCTAGGAACTTAAAAATATTTCATAACGTCTGTTTTGTGTAAGTTCCTGATTGGCGATCGAGTTCATGGAAAGCTAATTGCTATAAACTATCAAGCTCATCAAAACATTAGGGGGAAAACATGGCTAACTACGCAGTTTTCGACGAACAATTTTACCTTGCCTCATATCCTTGGATCAAACCAGCCATTGATGCAGGAGTCATCAAATCAGGACTAGAACACTTTCAAAAATTCGGTCAAGCCAGCGGTCTAACCAAAGTATCGCGTTATTTTGACGAAAATGCTTACCTTACTGTCAACACAGACCTCAGACCGTTCGTCCGCACTGTCAATCCAAACGCGCCGTTTGCGAGTGGGCTCGATCACTTGATTCAGTTCGGTTACGAAGAAGGACAGCGCCGTAGCGCAGTATCGCCAGAGTACAGCGAAGATTTTTATTTAGCAAATAACTCGGATTTGCGACCGTTTGTCGGCCCCAATGCACCTTTCAAATCGGGATACCAGCATTTCATTCAATTCGGCTCAAAAGAAGGTCGTTTTGGAACTTCATTTTTTGAACCGGAATACTTAAGAGAAAACCCCGACATTGTGCCGTTTATAAACTCTGGAGCCCTGAGAACTGGTCGGGATCACTACTTCAATTTCGGGAAAAACGAGCCAAGCCGCGACGCAACTTTTGTTGGTAGCCGCAGCACCGATATTCTCACTGGTGTTGGTGTGGGGAATACCGAACTGATTGGAGTGGAAGTAGGTATCGATCCCAGGGGCAACCGGCAGTATGAAAGCTTTGGCACCAATGAATTCGATGTCCTGATTGGCAGTCCGGGAGCTGATACATTCGTACTCGGAGTTCCTCCTACAGCGGGGAATGTCACCCCGACCCCGCTGTATTTGGGTAACGGTCAAGCTACGATTCGCAACTTCAACGTAGCAGACGATTTGATCCAACTGCAAGGAAATTCTTTAAACGACGGCTACAGCCTGACTCCCGTTGGCAACAATTTGTCAATCCAACGTTTTGGAGATGTGATCGGCGTGATTGAAGGAGGAGCAAATTTTAATTTGACCTTCCTAGAATCTAACGGGAACGGTACTTTCTCGATTGGATAATCATTGGTCATTAGTCATCAGTCATCAGTCATCAGTCATTAGTTAATACTGAGGATTGATGACTTTTTTATTTGTTGTGGGCTAATGTGCTATGAAAAAGTACGATCGCATTTTACGTTCTTAAAGGAGCAACAATGAATTACGATATCTTCGACGAACAATACTATCTTTCGCAATATCCGTGGCTGAAACCAGCCATTGATGCAGGAATCATCAAATCTGGAAGAGAACACTTTGAAAAATTTGGTCAAGCCGCCGGCCTCACCAAAATATCGCGGTATTTTGACGAAGATACTTACCTTGAGGGAAATCCAGACCTTAAACCCTTTGTCCGCACCCCCAACAACCCAAACGCGCCTTTTGCGACCGGATTAGACCACTTTATCCAATATGGTTACGAAGAAGGTCGCACTCGCGTATCGCCTGAGTATGACGAAGCGTTTTATCTCGCAAATAATCAGCAGTTGCAGCCGTTTATCCAGAATGGAACTTTTAAAAATGGCTACCAGCATTTCGTTCAATTCCGCCTCAAAGAGGATCAGTTTGGGACTTCATTTTTGGAACCACGATACTTAGAGAGCAACCCCGATGTTCGGCGGGTTGTCGAATCGGGAGCCTTGAAAACTGGTCGCGAACACTACTTCAATTTCGGGAAAAACGAGCCAAACAGGTCCGCTACTTTTGTCGGAACTCCCGGCAATGACATCCTCACTGGTGTAGGGGTGGGGGATACCGTATTAATAGGAGTTGAACTAAATGATGTTACAAGAATTAATGGCTTTCCCGACCCCAGGCCATCTTATGGAAGTGACGGCAGCAATGAATTCGATACTCTAACTGGCGGTAGCGGCCGCGATACATTCCTGTTGAGCCGTACATTTTCCAGTATAGGAAGTGGTAGACGGACGTTTACCACGTACCCGTCCTACATCGGGCCGGGTTTTGCTACAATTCGGAACTTTACCCCAGGTCAGGATATCATCAATATAGGGCTTTCCTCAGATGAATTATTGGTATTTCCCATCAACAATAATCGAGATTTAGCTATTCAAAAGAAGGACTTCATCGCCGTTAACAATGGAGTTGCCTTCACCACTCCCCCTGACACGATCGCTGTTATTGAAGGTGGCGGAAATCTCACTTATAATCAACTAATTACAAGGATATAGTGTTATTAGCTCTTTACTTGGGTAGAAATCTCGAAGCTATTCAGGGTTTGCCTTAGTCCATCATGGGGAGACTTATTAATTTAAAAATCGGGAGATACACTTGCCAGAATTCAGGGGGGAGCTAATCTAAATCTGCAATTGATTGGAATTATAAATCTATTTAATCCTCCCGATTTTACCGCTTTTTTTGGTTATAAAGCATAGAGATTAAGTGAGATTTTACAGTGGGGTAAAATCACCCGATCAGGTAATTGTCTCAGTTCTGGATTATTGATAAATTGCATAAATACCTCATTAAAGCCGCAGTAGGAAAACATGGCTAGTTACGCAATTTTTGACGAACAATACTACCTTTCGCAATATCCGTGGCTGAAACCAGCCATTGATGCAGGAATCATCAAATCTGGAAGAGAACACTTTGAAAAATTTGGTCAAGCCGCCGGCCTCACCAAAATATCGCGGTATTTTGACGAAGATACTTACCTTGAGGGAAATCCAGACCTTAAACCCTTTGTCCGCACCCCCAACAACCCTAACGCGCCTTTTGCGACCGGACTAGACCACTTTATCCAATACGGTTACGAAGAGGGTCGCAGCCAAGTATCGCCTGAGTATGACGAAGCGTTTTATCTCGCAACTAACCGAGTTTTGCTGCCGTTTATTCAGAATGGAACGTTTAAAAACGGCTACCAGCATTTCATTGAATTCGGCCTCAAAGAGGAGCAGTTTGGGACTTCATTTTTTGAACCGGGATATTTACAATTCAACCCCGATGTTCGGCTGCTTGTCGAATCGGGAGCCTTGAAAACTGGTCGCGAACACTACTTCAATTTCGGGAAAAACGAGCCAAACCGATCTGCTACTTTTGTCGGAACTTCCGGCCATGACCTCCTCACTGGTGTAGGGGTGGGGAATACCCGATTAATAGGATTTGAAGTAGGTTACACTACAGAAAGTAACGCATTTTTAGCCTCCCCCAGGGAATATTATGAAAGTGACGGCAGCAATGAATTCGATACTCTAACTGGCGGTAGCGGCCGCGATATATTCGTGTTGACCCGTAGAACTCGCACTCTAGCGGGTGGTAGATCGGCGGTTTACACTGACCTGTCCTACATCGGGCCGGGTTTTGCTACAATTCGGAACTTTACGCAAGATCAGGATACGCTCGATATAGGGGTTTTCTCAAATCAATTATTGGTATTTCCCATCAACAATAATCGAGATTTAGCTATTCAAAAGAGGGGCTTATTCGTCGTTAACAATGGAGTTACCGAAACCACTCCCGGTGACACGATCGCTGTTATTGAAGGTGGCGGAAATCTCAGTTTGAATCTACCAGTAGCCTATGGTGGGATCTAGTGTTATTAGCGCTGTATTTGGGTATAAATCTTGCAGATATTCAGGGTTTCCATTAGTCCATCATCGAGAGACTTATTTATTCAATAATCGGCAGATACAATGGCCATAATTCATAGCGTAGCCAATCTAAATATGCAATGGATTGGGATGATAACTCCCTTTAATCGTCCAGTCGGCATCACTTTTATGGGCGATAAAGCATAGAGCTTAAGTGAGATTTTACTCTTGGGTAAAATCACCCGCTCAGGTAATTGTCTCTGTTCTGGATTATTGATAAATTGCATAAACAGCTCATTAAAGCCGCAGTAGGAAAACATGGCTAGTTACGCAATTTTTGACGAAAAATACTACCTTGCTCAATATCCTTGGGTCAAGCCAGCCATTGATGCAGGAGTCATCAAATCTGGAAGAGAACACTTTGAAAAATTCGGTCAAGCCGGCGGCTTAACCAAAGTATCGCGGTATTTTGACGAAGCTACTTACCTTGCTGGCAACCCAGATATCGCTGCCTTAGTCCGCACTCCCAACAACCCAAATGCGGCTTTTGCTACAGGACTAGACCACTTTATCCAGTTCGGTTACGAAGAGGGTCGCACTCGCGTATCGCCTGAGTATGACGAAGCGTTTTATCTCGCAAATAACCGACAGTTGCAGCCGTTTATTCAGAATGGAACTTTTAAAAATGGCTACCAGCATTTCATTGAATTCGGCATCAAAGACGGTCAGTTTGGGACTTCATTTTTTGAAACAGAATACTTACTAAAAAACCCCGACATCGTGCCTTTTGTCAACTCTGGAGCCTTGAAAACAGGTCGCGAACACTACTTCAATTTCGGCAAAAACGAGCCTAACCGCTCTGCGACTTTTATCGGAACTTCCGGGAATGACATTATTACTGGTGCTGGGGTGGGAAATACCGAATTAATTGGAGTTGAAGTAGGTTATGTTACAAACAGTGATGGCTTTACCATCCCCGGCCGAAATTATGAAAGTGAGGGTAGTAATGAATTCGATACTCTCACTGGCGGTAGCGGCCGCGATAAATTCATGCTGGGAGACCTTTTAGTAGGCAGTGGTGGTAAGGGATTCAGTTTCCCAACAAACTTATATATCGGGCCGGGTTTTGCTACAATTCGGAACTTTACCCAAGGGCAGGATAGTATTCAACTAGCAACAAGAGATATCCAACCTTCCTTAGATAAATTCTTGATATTTCCCATCAACAACAATCGAGATTTGGCTATCCAAACGAACGGCTTGTTCGTCTCCCTTGCAGATGGAAGTTCGGGAATTAGTAGATTTGACACGATCGCTGTTATTGAAGGCGGCGGAAATCTCAAGTTGAATCTATTACCAGAATCTAGAGGTTCTCTACCTTTACTTGGCTAGAAATATCGAAGCTATTGGGATTTGGCTGATTGCGGCTGGGAAGTGCGATCGCACATTCACAAAAAGGGCGATCGTACTGTTGTGTTTGCCCTAAAAATAATAAAACAGGCTTAATAATAATTAACTTGACATAGTGAGTTCGTAGAGTTATTTATAGTGGGTCAAGTTTAATCGACAAGTAAGCAGACTAAGCTTAGAGTACAACTTATGACTAATTATGAAATTTTTGACGAACCATACTACCTGGCGCAATATCCTTGGGTGAAACCTGCTATTGATGCAGGAATTATAAAATCCGGCAGAGAACACTTTGAAAACTTCGGTCAAGCCGGCGGCATGACCAAAGTATCGCGTTACTTTGACGAACAAACCTATCTAGCTCAAAATCCAGATATTGCTCCCCTGGTTCGCAGCCCAAACAATCCAAACGCGCCTTTTGCGTCTGGTTTAGACCAATTTATTCAGTTTGGCTACGAAGAAGGCCGCACCCGCGTATCGCCTGAATATAACGAAGATTTTTATTTAGCAAATAACTCAGAGTTGCGATCGTTCGTTCAGAACGGAACTTTCAAATCAGGCTACCAGCATTTCATTCGATTCGGACTCAAAGACGGTCGTTTTGGGACTTCATTTTTTGAACCGGAATACTTAAAAGAAAACCCCGACATTGTGCCGTTTGTCAACTCGGGAGCCTTGAGAACCGGTCGAGAACATTATTTCAAATTTGGGCAATTTGAGCCTAGTCGCTCCGCTACTTTTGTCGGAAGCCGCGGCGATGATACCCTCACTGGTGTAGGGGTAGGGAATGCCGAATTAATTGGAGTTGAAGTAGGTATTGATCCCCAAGGCAATCGGCAGTATGAAAGCTTTGGAAATGAGGAATCTGATGTCCTGATCGGTGGCCCTGGGAGGGATACATTCGTACTCGGAGTTCCTGCTACCTCGGGTAATCCCACATCCCGTCAACTCTATGCGACTACCCCCGGTATAGTTAGAATTCGGAACTTTGATCAAGACAATGACAAGATCCAGTTGGCAGGAAGTCCCGATATCTACACAACAATGGAGGATGCTAACGAGTTCATAATCCTCAGCCCAAGATATGAAACAATTGGTATTATTGAGGGAAAAAATTTATCTTTTTCTACAACTCAGCCACAGGGGGACGGCACTTTCTACCTATTCCTTAAATAACCGGAACCTCGGTTATCTCTTTCTCGGTTAACATGGTAGGTGCGTTAATAACGCACGCTACTTAACTTTACCCAAAGTCAGGATAGCATCCAGCTTGCAGGGACTTTCTGAGAGTTCTTCTTGGTGTTTCCCATTAACAATAATCGACATTTAGCTATCCAAGCTAATGGCTTCTCTGTTCAGGGTAAACGCATCTTAACTGGAACCCAAAATATGCTACAGTTAAATCCGACTAAATTTCAATGTAGTTTGTTGTA